>NZ_PYME01000043.1:0-38524 GCF_003025515.1 Photobacterium gaetbulicola
TCCAGTTTCAGCCTGAGTACGTCTCGAATTTTACGCATTGCAATCCTCTTTGCTGGCATAGTCCTGCTCCAAATAGGAAACAGGTTACCAAATAAGTTGAAGATCAATACGTTGAAAGGGATTCCGGAAATGTGGGTAAAAGTGTTCACATTGAGTCCGGAATGGGTGTTCATGTTAAACCAGAATAGGTGTTCACATTGAACCGGAATGAGTGTTCAGCATGGGCCGGAATACGCAGCTCTCACCGATATTGTGCTTGAGGTCTTTCAGTGCAGACCAACGTGCAGTCTCTGGCACAAAGAAGGTGTTGTCGTACTCGTCTTCATCATCCGCTAAATCTTCAGCCTGCGCCTGCGTTTTGCCTTTATCAAGGTAGTACGCAATCACCTTCTCACGCTCTTCCTCAAACGCATCCGACATGCGTTTTAGGAACATCATCCCGAAGATATAGTCTTTGAATTCAGAGGCATCCATGTTGCCACGAAGGATATCAGCCGTTTCCCATAGGAAGGATTCAAGCTGTTGGAGGGTGAGTTTTGGGGTCATTGAGCTACCTACACAAATAAGGGCAAAACCGTTGTGAGTTGAACGACATCGTACTCAAACGGATTGATATTAGTGTAGATTTTACGGGGATGGCGCTGGTGGAGCAATGCGGTTATGTGGATAATGCGAGCCCAAAACACAAGGCATCAATGCCGACTAAAAAACCTCATAAACGATATAATTACCGACGGCTTTTACTTTGAACTTATCAATACAATACAGCTACCTAAATACAGCCCCCGCTTACGACTCTGTCACTGTCGTACTAACAGTTGTAATCACTGTCTTGCTTACATTAGCTTTTATATATAGTGCTTTTTCGATTTATACCATTTTTCTTTTCTTGAATAGCCGAAGCTCTGAGCTAAGAAAGAGGGTGCAAGCCCATGGGGGGCTATGGCTTATTATTCATTCAGGGTGTTTATATGGAGTTGGGCAAATTTTTAGCAAGCTAAACTTCGGTCCGATAATGGAGTATATCAATATCAAAATAATCCCAGCGTTAGACCAAATTGGACTGATTGATGCTGTTTGGTCGACTCTTTTTACCGTTTTTGGTTGGATGATACCTTTTGGAACCGCAGCAGTTGGAACCAACCTGCTCTTTGAAGCGTTGCGTCAAAGAACAGGCAAGGAAAACCCAGATAAAAAAACACCTTACAAGCCAAAGTGCCTTGATAAGTTGATTAGAAAGAAACTAGCAAAATACAAGCTTTGGTCGCCTTCGAAAACCAAAGAAGATGGAAACAACCAGAGCTAAGCATTAACATGCATATAAAGACATTACTCTAAATCAGAAGGTTAAGGACAACAATGCCAGCAACTATAGAACTTTCCGACAGCGCTATGTTTGAGCTATTAACGAGCGCGTTAGAAGCCTACACAGTTAAACATCAAGAAAGTGAAGATGTAGCCATCGAAACAGTTTCGCACTTGTGGGGGCGAGTAAACAAACGTGCACCTTTTAAGTGTACGATTAATCATGTCTCAACAGAAACATCCGCAATCAGAGCACGAAGTAGTGTAAGAGAACTCCAAAGCTCACTTGCAATCAAACGTGATATTGCTAATGTTTTTGGTGAAGATTTCCGACATATCGGCACGTTTCACACACACCCTTGGTTGAAGAACGAAGATCCTAAAAAAGCTGGCAGTATTGAAGCTGTAAGAAAAAACAAATTATACAACCTAAGCCCAGCGGATCACCGTTGTGAAATAGGCAAACCAACTGTAACTGTATCTGGCGTTGGTTATTCAGTTGCCCTCGTAATGACAATGTTCCCTATGGAAAGAGCTAATGATAGCCGTATGCCTAATGAGCCGGACGGTCTTCATGAGTTCAGTTTAGGGAACATTAAAGTTTGGCTGAAAGGGCAAGTGTTCATTCATAAACTGAAATCTGAGATGTCAGGTGAGGAGCTGGTGGCTTTTGAGTCCTATAGATTAAAAGTAGATACATATAGCGAAGACGAAATGCTTGCTGTACCTATCAACACCCGAATTGAGTCCAATTTCATAAATACCCTTGGGTACTACTTGAAGAGCTTTGGCCGAATCGATCTTGATGAATTAACGGTAAATGAGTACACCTCAGCTAAACTTGTGGAAAAAAGAGAACTCCACAAAATCTAGCGGTTAAGGGTAGTCTTGACCTATATCAAATCAAGGCTACCTCAATACATTGCTATTTCAACAAAACCACATTTGCAGGAGGATTAGACAGCAACTGTAAATGTTCAACCCACAACTTCAAAGCATGCTCTTTTTCCCCTAAATACTGGCTATGATTATAAACAGCCATCACACCACCCAACGAATGCCCTAGCAACTTTTCAACCACATGCGGTAGCACACCCAAATCGTTGAGCTTTGTCGCCATAGTTCGGCGCAAATCATGTAAAGTCCACTTTTCTATATGATCCAACCGTTTCCACATTAGGCCACCATATGAGCTGACTGCCTCTGGTCTCTTCAATTCTCCAAGGATGTAATTGGATTTGTTAGCTTCTCCTTTCAAAGTCAGCAACCAGTCTTTCAACGCTTGTGGAATAGGGCGAACAATCTTCTCAGCTGTCTTGCTGTTCATCACCGGAACTGTCCACAACATTGAGTCAAAATCCCATTCTTGCCATTGGGATAGCCGAATCTCTTGAGTTCTAGCTCCAAAGACCATCAACAAGTAAAACATATTACGGTAATAAGGCATCAGCTTCTTTGAGTGGCATAACTCCCAAACGTCGACTAATTCAACATCCGATAGCACCCGATCCCGCTTGGCTTGTCGCTCGCCCACATCAGTTGTGGTCAAATCATCAAGCTCGCGGCTAAATGCATACTGCCGCACTCGACAGAAACGCAATGCTTGCTTTGCGTTTTGCAGCACATAGCCAGCAGCCTTTGGGGCTGGACGTTGTTTACCAGGGATACCATTACTAATTCGATCAAAACACTCCACCCAGTGACGAGTCAGAGTTTGCTCCAAGGGGTAACTACCTATATAAGGATAAATATGCTTATTAAACTGCGCTCGATGCTTGTCGGAGTTTTTACGGTTCTTATCGGCATACTCCACTAACCAGTACTCTAGAGCTTGTTGGACAGTTACAGGTGCAAGGTTAGCTTCACGCGCCATGGCCAGCATATGTTTGGGGTCATGCCCTTCCTGCCACCACTGGCGACACTGTGCAGCACGCTTTCGTGCAGCCACCAGCGAAAGCTCTGGATAATCGCCTAAATCTACTCGCTTGTTAGCGCCGTTAATCTTGTAGCGAAACTGCCAACGTATCTTACCGAGCTTGGATACCCTTGCTCCTAAGCCATCACCGTCAGTTAAAGTGACCACTTTGTCTTGTGGTTTGCCAAATTTGGCTTTTAGATGAGTATCGTACAGCTTTCCCATGCGCCCCTCGTGTACCCTTATGTGTACCCCTATAAGAGCATTAGAACCAGATCATTTGAAGACTAACAAGGACAAAAAAGAGTAACCAACCTTTACAAAGCAATAAGTTAGATGGAGCTAACAATACAACAAAAACAAATAAAGACACTAATCTAGACAATACGGCATGAACTAAGCCGCTTTCGGTTATCCTGATTGCACAAAGCCCAATCCAGTCATCTGGATTGGGCTTTTTCTTTATTCATCATATTAATAATCACCAGCTTGGCCGCACCATCTCCCGCAGTCTCGAAAATAAGACCTACCACTTTGTTGGGTGAACCATACTGCTTGCTTGTACGTTATAAGCTCGATGACAACCACAATGAGGCTGCAGCAATGAATCACATACTCCGTATCTTCAACCGCTCTTTAGTTGTTTTTGCTCTTTGCTTCACCGGTCAGGCCTTGGCCGAGCACCATGAAGCCAGCGAGGTGGAAAAGAACCTGGTCCAGGTCGCGGCCAGCAATGACGATTTCCAAACCTTAGTGATGGCGATCAAAGCCGCCGAACTGGTGGGAACATTGGAAGGGAAAGGCCCGTTTACGGTTTTGGCACCAACCGATGATGCCTTTGCTAAACTGCCCGAAGGTACGCTAGCCGAGCTGCTTGAACCGGATAACAAAGAAAAACTCCAGGCGGTACTGACCTACCATGTCTTGCCCGGCGCGATCTCTTCTGAAGAAGTGGCCAAGCTCAAGTTGCCGGAAACAGTCCAAGGCGGAACGGTGGCCATCGAAACCGATGACGAGGGCAAGGTTACCATCAACGGTGCCAGTGTTATTACCGCGGATATACCGGCCAGCAACGGGGTGATCCATGTTATCGACACGGTGCTTATCCCAGAATAAAGCCAGCCGGCAATGACAGCGCCAAGGCGCTCAGAAAGCACAGCGCTTCACTCTCGGTGAAGCGCTTTTCTATTAAAGGTAATCACACAGGTAGGCGGTCGGCTCAGCAACCTTCACCTCAAACGAGGAGTCACCAGGGACTTCAAAGTCGTCACCGGCATAATAGGTTTCCCACTCGATATGGCCCGGCAGTTTCACGGTCAAGGCGCCCTTGACCACGCTCATCTTTTCTGGCGCCGCCGTACCGAAGGTATATTCTCCCGGAGCCATGACTCCCACGCTGGCACGCTCGCCAGAGGTCTCAAATCCCAGGGACTTAACCTGGCCATCAAAATACTCATTCACATTCAACATGACTTTCCCTATCAATAACAAAGCGATACTTCGACGCTACCACAACTTCAACGCCTGCCCAATATAATTTCTCGATTTCCTGCCTTTTTCAGGCTATTGCTCGGAACAGTGGGTCCGCCTACTACAGCACTGGCTGTCTACCTCCCTGGCGGGCTCCGGCTCTTCTTCACCCAGCGCCTCGAGGATCGAGCAGTGACTGGCATCATCATCAACATGGCCACAGCAGGCATCATTAATTTTCTTCAGGGCCTTACGGATCCGCGACAGCTCCGCCATCTTGCGGTCCACCTCATCCAGCTTAGCCTGAGTGATCGCCTTAACCTCGGCACAGCTGTGCTGGCTAGCTTCGAGGCGAATATCCAGCAACTCCCTGATTTCATCCAGACTCAGGCCAATCGCCTTGGCCCGAAGGATGAAACGGATCCGCGACAGGTCATCTTCGCTGTAGAGCCGATAACCGCTCTCACTGCGACCTGCCGGGACCAGCAGACCGTTCTTCTCGTAAAACCGCAACGTATCACTGCTGACCCCACAGTGCTTAGCCAATTGGCCAATCAAATACATACCGCCCCTATACCTTAGGTGATGAGCAAACAACAAAAAGCAAACGTTTGCGTAGTGATGGAATTAATGTAAAATATGCTGCGTTGATCACACCCCCAACAACAGCACTGTGTATCTTCGATTCTAGCCGAGGGTATTTACCAAAATCCAGCCACCTCGCCTGCTGGATTTTGGCAAATAGTCCTCCGTGTTTACAAAGAGATGGTTGCAATGGAAAACGCTCGTCCTATCCGCCGTGCGCTAATTAGCGTGTCAGACAAAACTGGTATTGTTGAGTTCGCCCAGGCGCTTGCCGATCGTGGTGTCGACATCCTGTCCACAGGTGGCACTGCCAGCCTGCTTGCCGAGCAGGGTATCAAGGTAACTGAAGTTTCCGATCACACCGGCTTCCCTGAAATGATGGACGGTCGCGTCAAGACCCTACACCCGAAAATCCACGGTGGGGTACTGGGCCGTCGCGGTACTGACGATGCAGTGATGAACGAGCATGGCATTGCCCCGATCGACATGGTTGTGGTCAACCTATACCCGTTCGCAGCGACAGTGGCCAACCCAGATTGCACCCTGGAAGATGCGGTTGAGAACATCGATATCGGTGGCCCGACGATGGTTCGCTCTGCCGCGAAAAACCACAAAGACGTAACCATTATCGTCAATGCCCACGACTACGATCGCGTGCTGACAGAAATGGCAGCCAATGACGGTTCACTGACCCATGCAACCCGTTTCGACCTGGCTATCGCAGCTTTCGAGCACACCGCTGCTTACGACGGTATGATTGCCAACTACTTCGGTACCATGGTGCCGTCTTACGGTGACAACAAGGAAGGCGACGAAGAGTCTAAATTCCCTCGCACTTTCAACCAGCAGTTCGAGAAGAAGCAGGACATGCGCTACGGTGAGAACAGCCACCAGGCTGCCGCTTTCTACGTTGAGAGCAACCCGGAAGAAGCATCGGTTGCGACGGCTCGCCAGATCCAAGGCAAAGCCCTGTCTTACAACAACATCGCTGATACCGATGCCGCACTTGAGTGTGTGAAAGAGTTCGACCAACCAGCCTGTGTCATTGTGAAGCACGCCAACCCTTGTGGTGTCGCGCTGGGTGACAACATCTTTGAAGCCTACGACCGTGCGTTCAAAACTGACCCAACCTCTGCCTTTGGCGGCATCATCGCATTCAACCGTGAACTGGATGCCGCAACGGCAACGGCTATTACAGAGCGTCAATTCGTTGAAGTGATCATTGCACCTTCTGTTTCAGCTGAAGCGGTAGAAATTGTCGCGGCCAAGAAAAATGTTCGCCTGCTAGAGTGCGGTGAGTGGAGCAGCAAGACCACTGGCTTTGACGTGAAACGCGTCAACGGCGGCCTGTTGGTTCAGGACCGTGACCAAGGCATGGTGTCTGAGGCTGATCTTAAAGTTGTTTCTAAGCGCCAGCCAACACAAGAAGAGCTAAAAGATGCCCTATTCTGCTGGAAAGTCGCTAAATACGTGAAGTCTAACGCGATTGTTTACGCCAAAGGCGATATGACCATCGGTGTGGGCGCTGGCCAGATGAGCCGTGTTTACTCCGCGAAAATTGCCGGTATCAAAGCGGCTGACGAGAATTTGGAAGTTGCGGGTAGCGTGATGGCTTCTGATGCCTTCTTCCCGTTCCGCGACGGTATCGACGCGGCGGCTGAAGCGGGTATCAAGTGTGTGATCCAGCCAGGTGGCTCGATGCGCGACCAGGAAGTGATTGACGCTGCCGACGAGCACGGCATGGCGATGATCTTTACGGGCATGCGCCACTTCCGCCACTAATCACTACAGGCTCCGGGGAAACCCGGAGCCTTATTCGATTTTAAGAACCCAGACTGTTGTAGAGTCAGCTCTATAACAAAGCTTAAAAATTTTTAATTTTAGAGCAAAGCCATAAAGCCTAGTTCAAGGAACGCACGCGGAGCTTATGGACATAAGTGAGCATGCGTGACACAGAAATTGGCTTTGTGGCGAAGCTATCAAAGGTAAAATGATGAATGTATTGATTATTGGTGCTGGCGGCCGCGAACACGCACTGGGCTGGAAAGCCGCACAAAACCCAAATGTTGAGACTGTTTTCGTTGCCCCGGGTAACGCTGGTACTGCGCTTGAGCCTAAGCTGGAAAACGTTGCGATTGGCGTTGAAGACATCGAGGCCCTGGTTGCCTTTGCCAAGGAAAAAGCCATTGAGCTGACCATTGTTGGCCCTGAAGCACCATTGGTGATCGGCGTGGTTGATGCTTTCCGCGCTGCTGGCCTGCCAATTTTCGGCCCAACTGAAGCCGCAGCCCAGCTGGAGGGCTCTAAAGCCTTCACCAAGGACTTCCTGGCTCGCCACCAGATCCCGACCGGTGCCTACGCTAACTTCACTGAGATCGAGCCTGCTCTGGCCTACGTACGCGAGCAGGGTGCACCGATTGTGGTTAAGGCTGACGGCCTTGCTGCCGGTAAAGGGGTGATCGTCGCGATGACCCTTGAAGAAGCAGAAGATGCCATCAAGGACATGCTAGCTGGCAATGCCTTCGGCGCAGCCGGTAGCCGCGTGGTGATCGAAGAGTTCCTGGAAGGCGAAGAAGCAAGCTTTATCGTGATGGTTGACGGCGAGAACGTCTTGCCAATGGCCACCAGCCAGGATCACAAGCGTGTCGGCGACAAAGACACCGGACCGAATACCGGCGGGATGGGTGCTTACTCACCAGCGCCTGTCGTCACGCCAGAAATCCACAACCGCATCATGGAAGAGGTGATCTACCCGACGGTACGCGGTATGGCCGCAGAAGGTCACCCTTACACCGGCTTCCTGTACGCTGGCCTGATGATTGCCGCAGATGGCACGCCGAAAGTGATCGAGTACAACTGCCGCTTCGGCGATCCTGAAACCCAGCCAATCATGATGCGCATGGAATCGGATCTGGTTGAGCTTTGCCTGATGGCAATTGACGAGAAGCTGGATCAAGCTGAATCCAAGTGGGATCAGCGCGCCTCAATTGGTGTGGTACTGGCCGCAGGCGGCTACCCGGCCAGCTATGCCAAAGGCGATGTGATCAGCCTGCCTAGCACCGACGTTGAAGGCCAGAAAATCTTCCACGCCGGTACGGCAACCAACGCCGAAGGCGAAATCGTGACTAACGGTGGCCGCGTACTGTGTGCGACAGCACTTGGCAACTCGGTCTCTGAAGCCCAGCAGCGTGCCTACGAGTTGACCAAGCAGGTAAGCTGGAACGGTATGTTCCACCGCAACGATATCGGCTACCGTGCCGTTGCCCGCGAGCAGCAAGAGAGCTAATCGCCGTTTGGTAAACTGATAGCCATTCTAAAAACGCGCCCTCGGGCGCGTTTTTTTATTGTCATTCTCGCTCTGGAAAGCGCGATCAATTCGTCAACAGAACCGGCGCGGTCAGGCAGGCTGGCTGATCGTCGGCCAACATCAACAGCGTCTTGGCGGTCAGGGTGCTGCGACGGACCTGGCCAATGACCGCCATATACCCGTCCTGCTGATGTTCCTGCACTTGCTGCTGCACATAATCGGGCAACACCGGGGTAAAGTTGACCTGGAGCGGACGCTGATCAGCACAGCGGTAGAACTGCCCCTGCTTCCAAAAACCTTGTACCAAGGACTGATCATCCTTGCGCTGCTGCTTAACCACATCCGTGCCGTGCTCGGCTTCCTCGAGCAGTTGCTGCAGTTGTCTGCTACCAAGCGGGATCAGCTCATCTCCCAGGGTATAGCGCTGGAACACCGCATTGCCCAGGGTATCGTAGCGCACATGCAGGGAGAAGGGCTTGAGCTGCTGCTCGTCGAGCTGCCGCCCCTCACGTTTTATTTCGCGTAGTTTGCCATCGCGCCAACGGTAATCAGTACGGTAGTCACCATAGTCACCAGCCATCACCCGATCAGCCAAGCTTACAGGGCGGTTCTGCTGTGAGGTAAACCAATAGATGGACGTGCTGTCACCGAGACTCTGACCACCGGTATGGGTCAAGACTGGCGTTATATTGTTTTCAGGGACTGTGGGATTGGAGGCGCATCCCGCTAACAGCGAGACGGTGAGAAAAGTCAGTAGTCGCTTCATGGAAAAACTCCGCCAGATAGATACCTGGCGGAGTATAGATTATTTCACTGAGTCTTTCAGTGCTTTACCTGCAACGAAAGCAGGTACGTTGGCCGCTGCGATCTGGATTTCCTGACCCGTTTGTGGGTTACGGCCAGTACGCGCTGCACGGTGGTTTACTTTGAAAGTACCAAAGCCGATTAGTTGAACCTGGTCACCTTCTTTAAGCGCATCAGTAATGCCGTCTAGGGTAGACTCTAGAGCAACTTTAGCTTGAGCTTTAGAAAGATCTGCTTTTTCAGCGATCAGGTCAATCAGTTGGGTCTTGTTCATTAGGTTTCCCTTCTAAGGTTTTTTCTTAAGACGCATCAACTCTAATTCAAAAGAAGCCCGTGTGGCAAAGGTTTGTCAGCCTTGATGTGGTTAGGTGCGGGCTCTTTAACCATAAACTGAGCGCAAGTTCACAAAATGTTACTAATATGAAGACTGAAATAGTTGTATTTATTCGCTTCAACACCGATTAATATAGGCGTTATCCGTTATTTTTTACCAAGGTAAGCATGATACTCCTTACGATTTACATCGCTGTTGCGATTGGTGTTTCGTTTATTTGTTCAGTCCTGGAAGCTGTTCTGCTCAGCATCTCCCCTAGCTATATCGGTACTCTGCGTCAGCAGGGCCACCCTGCCGCCGATCGCCTCGCGGCTCTAAAAGACAATATCGACCGCCCACTGGCTTCGATCCTAACCCTCAATACCATTGCCCATACCATAGGTGCGGCAACCGCCGGCGCACAAGCCGCGGTGGTATTTGGCAGCCAATGGCTAGGTGTATTCTCCGGCGTACTGACGATTGGTATTTTGCTATTCTCAGAAATTATTCCGAAGACTATCGGTGCCACCTACTGGCGCCAGCTGGCACCCGCCTCGGCATCGACCCTGCGCTGGATGGTCTGGGCCCTGACGCCATTCGTATGGGTGTCAGAACAAATCACCCGCCGCCTGTCACGAGGCCATGAAGCGCCGAAACTGCGTGATGAACTATCGGCGATGGCCATGCTGGCCCAGGAATCGGGGGAGCTGGCTGAAGGCGAGTCAAAGATCATGACAAACCTGCTGCAGTTCCGTGATGTCAGCGTCACCAAGATCATGACACCACGACCGGTCCTGTTCCGTGTTGACGCCGAGCAGCCAATCAACGAGTTTCTGTCGCAGCACAAAGACAGCCCGTTCTCGCGCCCGCTGGTCTACAGCGAGCAGAAAGACAATATCCTTGGCTTCGTCCACCGCCTTGAGCTGTTTGCCGAAAGCCAGGCAGGCCGCGGCCAGAAAGAGCTGGGTACCCTGATGCGTCCGCTGCCGGTCGTCATGAACAATGCCAGCGTCCCCAAGGCCTTCGAGCAGCTAATGAAAGAGCGCTCCCAGCTGGTACTGGTGGTCGATGAATACGGTACGGTCCAGGGGCTGGTAACCATGGAAGACATCTTCGAACACCTGGTCGGCGAAGAAATTGTCGACGAGGCCGACAAGAATACCGACATGCAGCAGCTGGCCTACCAGCGCTGGGAAAAGTGGAAGAAAACCCACGGCGTGATCGAAAGCAAAGACGACGAGTAACCACATTATGACGAAAGGGGCCAAATGGCCCCTTTTCCTTATCTTAACGTTTCACCCTTTCATTGATGGCTGCAGTGCCAACACTGAACGCGTAGCCCGGCTAACCACTGCGCCCATCGCGATCACCAGCAAGCTTGGCACCACCCAACCGGCATAGTCGCTATAAAGGGGCAGGTATTGCGCCAACCAACTGTCGAGCGCAGTCGGCATTTTGCCCAAGATATGCAACGCATCAACACTGCCGAAGACCAATGCCGTCATTACTGCCGCCATCACGGCCGGTGTCGTCAAGCGACGGCGCAGCGGAGCAATCACCAGCAGAGCAATGGCGACCGGGTGCAAGACCACAACCACCGGCAGAGTGATCGCCAATAGCTGCTCCAATCCAAGATTGGCCACCAGTCCGGCCACGATCATCGTTACCCAGACACTGCGCGAGTAAGTCACCGGCTGGAATGTGCGGCTGTAAAACTCGCTGCCTGCGGTCGTCACACCGATCGCAGTAGTCAGGCAGGCCAAAATCATCACCACGCCCAACAAGACACTGCCCAAAGTACCGAAGTGGGCCAAGGTGAACGCTGTCAGGATCTCGCCGCCATTGCCGAATACCGAGCCCAGGCTAGCACTGGTCGCACCGATATAGGCCAACGACAGGTACACCAGAGCCATCGCCACCGCGTACATCACAGCAGCCATCAGGGTGTATTTTGCGGTCGCCCTCGGGCACTCCACCCCCATTTCGCGGATAGCACGGAAGATGATCCAGCCAAAGCCAATCGAACCCAGCGCATCCATGGTCATGTAGCCTTGGGTCAACCCTTCGGCAAATGCCTTGTCCTGATACGGCCCCACAGCTGCCAGTGCTTCACTGGCCGGGGACATAAAAGCAGTCACTGCCAGCACGGAAAGGATAACCACCAGCATCGGGGTCAGCCACTTGCCTAATGTATCGACCAGCTTGCCCGGGTAGAGTGCAAACACAATGGCAGCCAAGCAGAACACCACGGTGAAAGGAAGCAGTGCCGCCTCGCCGACAAAAGGGGCCAAACTAAACTGGTAGGCGACGGTGATGGCTCGGGGGATCACAAAGGCCGGGCCAATCACAATAAACACCATCACCCAAAACCCCGTCGCAACCGACTTGGGAAGGGCTGCGGTCAGGTTATCGGAGCCATGGACCAGTGCCACCATTACCAATGCCAATGCTGGCAGGCCAACACCAGTCAGCAGGAACCCGGCCATTCCGGAAGCAAAGTGTTCACCGGCCTGCAAGCCTAGGAACGGAGGGAAGATCAGGTTACCGGCACCAAGGTACATGGCGAAAGTCATAAAGCCCAAGGCGGCGATGTTGCGTGCACTTAACATAGTTATCCTCTACCGCGTCGGCTTGAAGGAAACTAAGGAGAATTCGGGTGGGAATATTGACCTGTCAGCTTCGCTTCAAGCTGACAGGAAAATTGAGATACGGCCTGTCAGCCCCGGATAAGACCCAGAGAGAGCAGGAGGAGCAGGCTAGCCGCAACGGCTTTGAAGCCCTTGCAGGAAACAGCAGTGTTGATAGCTGATACTGGCATAACTCGTCCTAGCTGACAGAAAATAAAAACCAGAAAACAAGACGTTTTCTGCGATACCTTTGTTATAAACGGCGGCAGCAGAGCAATACAAGCAGAAAAAACAAAATAAGTGGAATGAGTTAACTAGCCACCAAAAACCAGCACAAACCGCCAGAAATAGTCCAGATTGCCAAGATTTAAAACTTCACAGTATCGTTACATCTCTCTCGATCGCCGTTTTGTCTTTATCCTCGAAGTTTCTTTACCCTCTCAGAACAATGCAAAAAGCATCAAACACAAAAAAGGGCCCAAAAGGGCCCTTCTCGATCCAATACTGGTCGCTTACAGCTCGATACCAATATTGCTGACCGGCTCTTCGCGCAACTCCTGACGCAAACCTTTGATCAGCTCGATATCACGGCGCTCTGCTTCTTTAAGCGCCCGGAAAATCGCCCACTGCATGTCCCACTCGGCACATACCGCTTCGTTTTCTTTCTGGTTCTCGTTGGTGATCTCCACTCCGGTCTGGGCAAATTCAAGATCAGCTACAGTTGCGGCAGACAACGAGCTTAGCTTAGCCAGTGTTTCCAGCATCAGGTCACGGTCGAGCATCGCATGGAGCAAATCAGCCAGCGCCGCACAGGCATCAATAGCCGGATTTACCGCATACAGATCATAATCTTCGGCATTGGGTACCAACTCTTCGAGTTTCTCCAGCTGCTTCTCAAAGTTAATCTTGGCCGTTTTTACTGTCAAAATTTCCCAGATACTGTCCAGAATCGAACGGTACTTCTGCTCATCCGCGAACTCCGTTTGCTGACAGAAGAACGCATAGTTGGGATACATTCGTTCACACAGAGACACCATAAAGGTAATGTGTTGCCATGGTTCTAATTTTTCTAAACGGAGCTGAACTGGATTCTTTAGCATGGGATAATCCGCAATTGTGATTTGCCCCGGATCTTACTTGTATCCCCCTGCTACTGCAATACATGGAAAGCGGATAACCCCGTGCTACCGCCAAGGAGCGACGATGCATAAACTGATGATTGTTTCCCGCCAGCAAGCTGTCTATGAAGCCCTGCTAGCCGAGCAGCCGATAGCCGGGCTGACCCTGACCCAGCAGCCCAAAGAGGCGACTATCTTGCTGGCCGACCCACCGAAGATCGCCCCCTTGCTCGATGAGTTCCCGGCCCTTGAGTGGATCCAGTCCACCTTTGCCGGCATTGATGCTCTGACACAGCCCAGTTTGCGTCGGGACTATACCCTGAGCAATATCCGCGGTTGCTTCGGCCAGCTGATCAGCGAATACGTACTGGGGTTAGCCATCGCCTACCAACGCCACTTTGCGACCTACCAAACCCAGCAACAAGCCCGCCACTGGCACCCTAAACCATACAACACCCTTGCAGGCAAGACGATGGTGATACTGGGTACCGGCAGCATCGGCAGCCATCTCGCCCGTTCGGCCAAGGCATTGGGATTCCGCCTTGTCGGGGTCAATCGCTCTGGCACTGCCAATGAGCCGGCTTTCGATACCATTCTCCCACTGGCCGAGCTCAATTCAGCACTCGAGCAGGCAGACTTGGTGGTCTCCACCTTGCCGGCTACCGCTAATACCAACGATATCCTCAACGCCACCAGCCTAAGCCATTGCCGTAAGGCTTTGTTGTTCAACGTCGGCCGGGGCAACGCCCTGTGCGAAACCGGCCTGCTCAGCGCATTGGACCGAGGTGCAATCGCCCACGCTTTCCTGGATGTCTTCAAGCAGGAGCCGCTGCCCCAGAGTCACCCTTTCTGGCAACATCCGGCCATCACTATTACCCCGCACATTGCCGCTGAAAGCTTTCCCCATCAAGTCATGGCAATTTTCCGCGATAATGCACAACGCTGGCTCAACCACCAGCCATTACGCTATACCGTTGACTTTCAACGGGGCTACTAATTCACCCCGGAGTCAGGGAGCCCGCAGCATGAGTCCAAACAACGACCAGCAACATCTTGATAACCTGCTTGATCAAATCCGCCGCTGCACGATCTGCCGCGATCACCTACCGCTCGGCCCCCGGCCGGTCATTCAAGCTGCCAGCAGCGCCCGCTTGATGATCGTTGGCCAGGCTCCCGGTACCAAGGTGCATCAAACAGGGATCCCCTGGAATGATCCGAGTGGCGATCGTCTCCGTCGTTGGCTGGATCTTGACCGCGACTCTTTCTACAACCCCGAGCACATCGCCATCATGCCGATGGGACTGTGCTACCCCGGCCGGGGCAAGTCCGGCGATCTGCCGCCCCGTCCCGAGTGCGCCCCGCAATGGCACCCCCAAGTATGGCCGCTGCTGCCCAATATCGGCATGACCCTGCTGGTCGGCCAGTATGCCCAGCAGCGCTACCTCAAGGGCAAACCGAAGACGCTGACAGAGACGGTGAAGGCATGGCGCAACTGGGCGCCGCAGTACATCCCGATGCCACACCCTTCACCGCGCAACACCCTGTGGCTGAAGAAAAACCCATGGTTTGAAGAGGAAGTGGTGCCATATATCCGCGAATACGTCCACCAGCATCTTGGACTAGAAAGCGGCAAGGGGCGCTAGGCTATGGGTTTTTCAACAGGCTCACGGAGCCAAAATGATCTTCGACCGCCACTAGCCTATGGCCAATAGCCGCATATAAAAAAGCCCACACAGCAAGCTGTATGGGCTCTTAATGCTTTTTCCTAGGCTAGGGCCTAGCAACCTAGCACCCAGGATCCGCTTTTATTTGTGGTATGGCTTTGACAGCTCATGCACCGCTTCAACAAACACACCAGCATTCTCTGGCGGCACATCGAGGTGGATACCGTGGCCTAGGTTGAACACGTGGCCAGTACCACCGTCGCCGAAGCCTTCAAGGATAGTCGCGACTTCCTGACGAATACGCTCAGGCTGGGCGTACAGCATCGATGGATCCATGTTGCCCTGCAGCGCAACTTTGTCACCCACACGCTTCTTGGCATCAGCGATATTGATGGTCCAGTCAAGGCCGACTGCATCACAACCGGTTGCCGCGATTTGCTCCAGCCACATACCACCATTCTTGGTAAATAGCGTCACCGGTACGCGGCGGCCATCGTTTTCGCGGATCAGGCCATCAACAATCTTGTGCATGTAGCGCAGCGAAAACTCGTTGTAATCACGCGGAGTCAGCACGCCCCCCCAGGTATCGAACACCATCACCGACTGGGCACCCGCTTTAATTTGCGCGTTCAGGTACTCAACCACGCTGTCTGCCAGCTTATCGAGCAATAGGTGCAGGGTTTGTGGCTCGGCATACATCATCTTCTTGATCTTGGTGAATGCCTTCGAGCTCCCCCCTTCAACCATGTAAGTCGCCAGTGTCCAAGGGCTCCCCGAGAAACCGATCAGCGGTACTTCGCCTTGCAAGTCCTTGCGGATCTGACGTACGGCGTTCATCACGTACTGCAGTTCGCCTTCCGGATCCGGCAAACCAATTTTATCAACATCAGCCTTGCAGGTGATTGGACGTTCAAATTTCGGTCCCTCACCGGCTTCAAAGTACAGTCCCAAGCCCATCGCATCAGGGATAGTCAGGATATCTGAGAACAAGATTGCCGCATCAAGCGGGAAGCGGCGCAGAGGCTGTAGTGTCACCTCACTGGCAAGCTCAGCATTTTTACATAGCGACATGAAGTCACCGGCTACACTGCGAGTTGCACGATATTCAGGAAGGTAACGCCCTGCCTGACGCATCATCCATACCGGGGTGCAATCGACTGGCTGCTTCAATAAAGCGCGAAGGTAGCGGTCATTCTTTAGTTCGCTCATTTGGGACTCCATGGTTTTATTTGCGCGTATTGTATCACTCCGAGCTGTCAACAAAAGAGGCCATTTGTTAACCGGATCAAGTTTATAGTAACAATTTGCTCACTGGATTTGCGACACTCCGGGCTCTCATGGTACAAAATCTGCGCGCTAGCAATAATAACAATGACTTTGCTCGTAGAAGGCAAAATAACTGCACCTTACCCCTCCTCACGGAGGGTTTTTTTATTCTGTTTCCTCCCCCACCA
The DNA here is from genome assembly GCF_003025515.1 of Photobacterium gaetbulicola. NCBI lineage: Bacteria > Pseudomonadati > Pseudomonadota > Gammaproteobacteria > Vibrionales > Vibrionaceae > Photobacterium > Photobacterium gaetbulicola. The sequence goes on from NZ_PYME01000043.1 coordinate 16,563, forward strand.
TCAGCGCTTTCCCATTCCCCCCAGAGTGTGGTCAATCAGCGCCCTGGCAATCGTGCCCGGCGGGGCGAGTTCAGGCAGGGTATTCGTCGATGCCCAGAGGGCATCGGTCAGCTCAGCGTAGTCCGGCTTTAGCTCGCCACTGTGGTAATCGGCCAGAAACCCCATCATCAGGTTAGACGGAAACGCCCAGGGCTGGCTGCCGAAATAGCGAATATTGGTCACCTGTATCCCGGTTTCTTCCAAGACTTCCCTGGCAACACACTGCTCGAGTGTCTCCCCAGCCTCAACGAAGCCGGCAATCACTGTGTACATGCCGTTCTTATGGCGGGGATGCTGGGCCAGCAAGATTTTGTCTTGCTTACGGACCGCGACAATGACACAAGGTGATAAGCGCGGATAATGGTGGCTGTGGCAGCCCTGGCAAGCCATAGCAAGCTCGGCACGGCTCAACTGGCACTCATTGCCACATTGCGGACAGAAGCGCTGAGAATGCAGCATATGCGACAACTGGATGGCCCTTCCGGCCAAGTTGAACAACTCACCGTCAATCACCAGCAGGCTGCGCAGACTATCAAAACCAGCCTCATCATGGTGCTCAGGGGCTTCAAGCCAGTAGACAGGAGCGTTTTGATATCGACCGATCTCAACCACGCCTTCTAAATCAACCTCTAGCTCACTTGGCGGCTTGAAGGGAAGTTGTTGATCCTCCAGGTATAGCTTGCGATCTTTGACTATACACCAATAGCTTTTTTCGTGTTTTTTTAACATTAACGTCACATCCATCCTTGCAGGGTATCGTTTTTACTGGCAATCTGTAGTTAATACGGAAAAGGCTCCGTAATTCAAGGTTATCTTTCTTAAGAGATTAACAGGTATTGTTTCCAGTACCCTGTCTCGGTACTGTAGATCATGAGGGCATGGTCATGTTGAGTAAATTCGAGCAAGTACAAAAACAATGGGGCGGCACCAGTGACGTTATCGATCACTGGCTCATGTCTCGGCAACAATTGCTGATCGATTACTGCAAGTTAGCTGGACTCCCCCCGTTCGAGAGTAATAGCCGCCAGCTCCCGACAACATCCCAACTGCAGCTGTTCAGCCAAGAGCTGGTCGACTATATCTCCGAAGGCCACTTTAAAATCTACGATATGGTCATGGAGCGCTGGAACGCAACAGGGTATTCCCCCACGGAAGAAATCTCCCAACTCTACGCCCAAATCACCCAGACCACCGATCCTATGCTGAACTTCAACGATAAATACACCGACATGGGTGAGGATGACGAGCTACCCGATTTCGACAGTGATCTCTCTGATATCGGCGAGCTGATAGAACTCCGCTTTGCCCTCGAGGATAAGTTAATCGAATTGATCAGTGAGAGCCTGGCTTGCCCACCGGGCGCCTAGGTCTCCGCCACACCTGTCCTCACCTGCCACCAGCCTGGTGACTCACCGGGCTGGTTATCCTTTTATACGCCTTATTCCCGCATCCTGCAAAATACCGCCTGCACGAGTGCCGTATCGGCACCGACATATCGCCTCCGCCCACCAGCATACTGCCGCCAACTCGCAGGCAATAAAAAAGGGCACCCGAAGGTACCCTTTTATTCAGTGCATTTTAGCTAGCTGACGATTAGTTTTCGTCGCTTAGGCCTGCATTCAGTAGCGCAGCAAGGTCTTGCGACGCCTGCTCTGCATCGACCTGAGGTGCAACTGGCTCTAGCTCTGCATCACGCTGACGCTGACGGTTCTGGTGGTACGCGAAACCGGTACCCGCAGGGATCAGACGACCAACGATTACGTTCTCTTTCAGGCCACGTAGCTCGTCACGCTTACCAGAAACTGCAGCTTCTGTTAGTACGCGCGTCGTTTCCTGGAACGATGCAGCTGAGATGAACGACTCAGTTGCAAGCGATGCTTTGGTGATACCCAGTAGGTCACGCTCAAACGTTGCTGGCAGCTTACCTTCAGCTTCAAGCTTACGGTTCGCAATCATGATGCGAGAGTACTCAACCTGCTCACCAGGTAGGAACTCAGAATCACCCGCAGACAGGATAGTTGCCTTACGAAGCATCTGACGAACGATAGTCTCGATGTGCTTATCGTTAATCTTAACGCCCTGTAGACGGTAAACTTCCTGAACCTCGTTCACGATGTACTCTGCAACGGCGTGAACACCACGCAGACGTAGGATATCGTGTGGAGCCTCTGGACCATCGGCGATTACATCACCCTTCTCAACCTTCTCACCTTCGAATACGTTCAGCTGGCGCCACTTAGGAACCATTTCTTCGTATGCGTTACCTTCTGCAGGCGTGATGATCAGACGACGCTTGCCTTTCGTCTCTTTACCGAACGATACGGTACCAGTGATTTCAGCAAGGATCGCAGGCTCTTTAGGCTTACGTGCTTCGAATAGGTCAGCAACTCGTGGTAGACCACCGGTGATATCTTTCGTACCGCCAGATGCCTGCGGGATACGTGCTAGCGTATCACCGATACCAACCATTGCACCGTCTTCAAGCTGGACGATTGCTTTACCCGGTAGGAAGTACTGAGCTGGCATTTCAGTGCCGGCGATCATTACATCGTTACCGTTTTCGTCAACCAACTTAACGGTTGGACGCATGTCTTTACCTGCACCGGTACGCTCAGCAGCGTCAAGTACGGTAATCATAGACAGACCCGTTAGCTCATCAGTCTGACGAGAAACTGTCACACCATCAATCAGGTCAACAAACTGAACACGACCTGCCACTTCGGTGATGATTGGCATTGTGTGCGGGTCCCAGTTAGCGATAACTTCGCCAGCTGCTACTTCTGCACCGTCACCTTTAGTCAGGTGAGAACCGTATGGCAGTTTGTAGTTCTCTTTAGTACGGCCGAACTCATCGATAACACTCATTTCTGAGGCACGAGACGTGATAACTAGCTTGCCTTCGTTGTTAGTAACAAACTTGGCATTATGCAGTTTCATCGAACCGTTGTTCTTAACCTGGATGCTGTTCTCAGCCGCTGCCGCAGATGCCGCACCACCGATGTGGAACGTACGCATCGTAAGCTGTGTACCCGGCTCACCGATTGACTGTGCTGCAACAACACCAACCGCTTCACCCTGGTTCACTAGGTGACCACGTGCTAGGTCACGACCGTAACAGTTCTTACAACAACCGAAGTCGTTCTGACAGGTTACTACCGAACGTACTTTCACCTGGTCAACAGAGTTCGCTTCCAGGATCTCACACCACTTCTCATCAAGAAGCGTGTTACGAGGAGCAAGAACTTCGTCGGTACCCGGCTTGATAACGTCTTCCGCTACCACACGACCAAGAACGCGATCACCAAGTTGCTCTTTAACGTCACCACCCTCGATCAGAGGCATCATGGTGATACCTTCGTGAGTGCCACAGTCATCAGACGTGATTACCACGTCCTGAGCAACGTCTACTAGACGACGTGTTAGGTAACCGGAGTTCGCAGTCTTAAGTGCGGTATCGGCTAGACCCTTACGAGCACCGTGAGTAGAGATGAAGTACTGAAGTACGTTCAGACCTTCACGGAAGTTCGCCGTGATCGGCGTTTCGATGATCGAGCCATCCGGCTTAGCCATCAGACCACGCATACCCGCTAGCTGACGAATCTGTGCGGCAGAACCACGAGCACCTGAGTCGGCCATCATGTATACGCTGTTGAACGATTTCTGCTGCTCTTCTTCGCCGTCACGGTTGATAACAGTGTCGAAAGACAGGTTATCCATCATCGCCTTGGCAACCTGCTCGTTGGCTGTTGCCCAGATATCGATAACTTTGTTGTAACGCTCGCCCGCGGTAACAAGACCTGACTGGAACTGCTCCTGGATTTCAGCAACTTCAGCTTCAGCTTCGGCGATCTTGGTGTATTTCGCTTCTGGTACAACCATATCGTCGATACCAACCGATACACCAGATAGTGCCGCGTAAGCAAAACCTGTGTACATGATCTGGTCAGCAAAGATAACAGTATCTTTCATGCCCAGCTCACGGTAACAGGTGTTAAGCAGTTTAGAGATCTGCTTCTTACCCAGAGCTTCGGTGTTTACAAGGCTGTATGGCAGACCTTTCGGTACGATTGTCCATAGCATTGCACGACCAACAGTCGTATCAACCAGCTTAGTATCAGCAACTAGGTTGCCTTGCTCGTCAGCGTGGTGTTCAGTGATACGAACCTTAACGCGAGCGTGTAGCTCAGCATTACCTGTACGGTAAGCTTTCTCAGCTTCAGCAGGACCTTCAAGGTACATGCCTTCGCCTTTCGCGTTGATCTTTTCACGAGTCATGTAGTAAAGACCCAATACAACGTCCTGAGAAGGTACGATGATTGGATCACCAGATGCTGGTGAAAGGATGTTGTTGGTAGACATCATCAGTGCACGCGCTTCTAGCTGTGCTTCCAGCGTTAGAGGTACGTGTACCGCCATCTGGTCACCATCGAAGTCGGCGTTATATGCCGCACACACTAGTGGGTGAAGCTGGATCGCTTTACCTTCGATCAGTACTGGTTCGAATGCCTGGATACCCAAACGGTGCAGTGTTGGTGCACGGTTAAGCATTACTGGGTGTTCGCGAATCACTTCGTCCAGGATATCCCAAACAACCGCTTCTTCACGCTCTACCATCTTCTTAGCCGCTTTGATCGTAGTCGCCAGACCACGAGTCTCTAGCTTGCCGTAGATAAATGGCTTGAATAGCTCAAGTGCCATCTTCTTAGGAAGACCACACTGGTGCAGACGTAGGTATGGACCTACGGTGATAACAGAACGACCTGAGTAGTCTACACGCTTACCAAGAAGGTTCTGACGGAAACGACCCTGCTTACCTTTGATCATGTCAGCCAAAGATTTCAGAGGACGCTTGTTCGAACCTGTGATAGCGCGGCCACGGCGACCGTTATCAAGCAATGCATCAACAGACTCCTGCAGCATACGTTTTTCGTTACGTACGATGATGTCAGGGGCTGCTAGATCCAGTAGACGCTTCAGACGGTTGTTACGGTTGATAACGCGACGGTACAGATCGTTCAGATCTGACGTTGCGAAACGACCACCATCTAGTGGTACCAACGGACGAAGATCCGGCGGTAGTACTGGCAGTACAGACAGGATCATCCACTCTGGGTTGTTGCCTGACTGTAGGAATGCTTCTACCAGCTTAAGACGCTTGGTCAGCTTCTTACGCTTGGTTTCAGAGTTAGTTTCTTCTAGCTCTTCGCGCATCAGCTCGATTTCAGCATTCAGGTCCATGTTGGCCAGAAGTGCCTGAACGGCTTCAGCACCCATCTTCGCGTCGAACTCGTCGCCCCACTCTTCAAGTGCATCCAGGTACTGTTCTTCAGACAGCAGCTGGCTACGCTCAAGGTTGGTCATACCCGGTTCGATTACCACGTAAGATTCAAAGTAAAGTACACGCTCGATATCACGCAGCGGCATGTCCATTAACAGACCGATACGAGATGGCAGTGACTTAAGGAACCAGATGTGGGCTACAGGAGAAGCTAGCTCAATGTGACCCATGCGCTCACGACGCACTTTAGTCTGAGTTACTTCTACGCCACATTTTTCACAGATAACACCACGGTGCTTCAGGCGCTTGTACTTGCCACAAAGACACTCGTAGTCTTTTACCGGGCCAAAGATACGTGCACAGAAAAGACCGTCACGCTCAGGCTTAAAAGTACGGTAGTTGATGGTTTCTGGTTTTTTAACTTCACCGAAAGACCATGAACGGATCATGTCTGGTGAAGCAAGACCGATTTTGATTGCATCAAATTCTTCAGTCTTGTGTTGTGCTTTCAGAAACTTAAGTAAGTCTTTCACATTCGGCTCCTGTGAGGAGTTGACCCATAAAGGCGCCAGTCTGCTGGCGCCTTCATATTTATACCGGAGTAACTAATAAATCTTGGTATGAACCGAGGCTTATTCGTCTTCCAGCTCGATGTTGATACCCAACGAGCGGATTTCTTTCAACAATACGTTGAACGATTCCGGCATACCAGGTTCCATACGATGGTCGCCATCGACGATGTTCTTATACATCTTCGTACGGCCGTTAACGTCATCCGACTTAACAGTTAGCATTTCCTGTAGGGTGTATGCGGCACCATATGCTTCTAGTGCCCACACTTCCATCTCACCGAAACGCTGACCACCGAACTGAGCTTTACCACCCAGCGGCTGCTGAGTAACAAGGCTGTAAGAACCGGTAGAACGGGCATGCATCTTGTCATCAACCAAGTGGTTCAGTTTCAGCATGTACATGTAACCCACGGTTACAGGACGCTCAAACTTGTCACCAGTACGGCCATCAAACAGAGTCAGCTGACCAGACTCAGGCAGATCACCCAATTTCAGAAGCTCTTTGATAGAGGATTCTGGCGCACCGTCGAAAACAGGTGTCGCGATTGGTAGACCGTTACGCAGGTTCTGGATCAGGGTACGTACTTCGTCGTCGCTTAGCGCGGCAATGTCTACGTTCTGACGCGTATCGCCCAGGTCGTACACTTTCTGCAGGAAGTTACGGAACTGGTGTAGTTCCTGCTGCTGCTTAAGCATCTCGTTGATCTTGTCACCGATACCTTTCGCTGCAAGACCCAAGTGAGTCTCCAGGATCTGACCGATGTTCATACGAGACGGTACACCCAGCGGGTTAAGTACGATGTCGACTGTCTGACCTTTTTCGTCGTACGGCATGTCTTCAACAGGACAAATCTTCGAGATTACACCCTTGTTACCGTGACGACCCGCCATCTTATCACCAGGCTGGATACGACGCTTAACCGCTAGGTAAACCTTAACAATCTTAAGGACACCCGGCGCTAGGTCATCACCCTGAGTGATCTTACGGCGCTTGGTTTCAAATTTCTTATCGAACTCAGCTTTCAGCTCGTCGTACTGCTCGGCTAGCTGCTCAAGCTGGTTCTGCTGTACTTCGTCATCAAGAGTCTGTGCGAACAGCTTCTCGCGGTCCATTGAAGACAGTTTGTCTTCGCTGTAACCCGCGGCAAGAAGAAGCGTACGAACACGAGCAAGAAGACCACCCTCAAGGATCTGGAATTCTTCAGTGATGTCTTTCTTCGCTTCTTTCAGCTGCATCTCTTCGATTTCTAGCGCACGCTTGTCTTTCTCAACGCCGTCACGGGTAAATACCTGAACGTCGATGATAGTACCAGACACAGAGTTAGGTACGCGTAGAGAAGAGTCTTTCACGTCAGACGCTTTCTCACCGAAGATAGCACGTAGTAGCTTCTCTTCAGGAGTTAGCTGAGTTTCACCCTTAGGTGTCACCTTACCAACTAGGATGTCGCCACCCTTAACTTCAGCACCGATGTAAACGATACCTGACTCATCCAGCTTAGATAGCGCTGCTTCACCCACGTTCGGGATATCAGCAGTGATTTCTTCCGCACCTAGCTTAGTATCACGCGCCACACAAGATAGCTCTTGGATGTGGATAGTTGTCAGGCGGTCTTCCTGTACAACACGCTCAGATACAAGGATGGAATCCTCGAAGTTATAACCGTTCCAAGGCATGAACGCGATACGCATGTTCTGGCCAAGGGCTAGTTCACCAAGGTCGGTAGATGGACCGTCAGCTAGCACGTCACCACGAGCTACAGGCTCACCCGGCATCACGGTTGGACGCTGGTTGATACATGTGTTCTGGTTTGAACGGGTGTACTTGGTCAGGTTGTAGATGTCGATACCCGCTTCGCCTGGTACCAACTCGTCTTCGTTAACTTTGATAACGATACGAGAAGCATCTACTGACTGAACCATACCGCCACGTTTAGCTACGGCTGTAACACCGGAGTCAACCGCTACGTTACGCTCGATACCTGTACCTACTAGCGGCTTGTCAGCACGAAGAGTAGGAACTGCCTGACGCTGCATGTTCGCACCCATAAGGGCACGGTTCGCATCATCGTGCTCTAGGAACGGGATCAGAGAAGCAGCCACCGATACAACCTGGTTAGTTGCAACGTCCATGTACTGGACATGGTCGCGTGGGTGCAGACCTGATTCACCTTTCTGGCGGGCAGTGATCAGTTCGTCAGCGAATGAGCCGTCTTCATTCAGAGCGGCGTTCGCCTGCGCGATAACGTATTGGCCTTCTTCGATAGCAGATAGGTAGTCGATTTCTTCGGTTACCTTGCCGTCGATCACTTTACGGTATGGCGTTTCCAGGAAACCGTAAGGGTTACACTGGGCAAACGCTGACAGTGAGTTAATCAGACCGATGTTTGGACCTTCCGGCGTTTCGATCGGACATAGACGACCGTAGTGGGTCGCGTGTACGTCTCGAACTTCAAAGCCAGCACGTTCACGAGTCAGACCACCTGGACCAAGCGCCGAGATACGGCGTTTGTGAGTAACTTCTGACAGTGGGTTGTTCTGGTCCATAAACTGAGACAGCTGAGAAGAGCCAAAGAACTCTTTCACTGCCGCAGAAATTGGCTTGGCATTGATTAGGTCTTGAGGCATCACTGCGTCTAGATCGCCAAGGCTTAGGCGCTCTTTCACAGCACGCTCAACACGTACCAGACCAACTCGGAATTGGTTTTCAGCCATTTCGCCTACAGAACGGATACGACGGTTGCCAAGGTGGTCGATATCATCCACTTCACCTTTACCGTTACGGATATCGATCAGACGACGCATTACATCGATGATGTCTGCGTGGTCTAGGGTACCCGGACCTGTAGAATCTTCACGACCTAGCGAGCTGTTGAACTTCATTCGGCCCACAGCAGATAGATCGTAACGCTCTTCAGTAAAGAACAGGCTTTCGAAAAGCTGCTCTGCTGCTTCGCGTGTTGGTGGCTCGCCCGGGCGCATCATACGGTAGATTTCTACCAGCGCGCTTAGACGGTCGGTCGTGCTGTCGACACGGATCGTGTCAGACATGTACGGACCGTAATCTAGATCGTTCGTAAACAGAACTTCTAGAGACTTGTAACCTGCCTGAGATAGCAGAGCCAATGTTTCCAGGCTTAGTTCCTGGTTAGCTGCTGCGATCAACTCGCCGGTTTCCTCGTTCACGTAATCACGTGATGCGATTTTACCCACGATGTATTCAACAGGGACTTCGATGTGGTCAACACCGTCTTTACCTAGCTGGCGGATATGGCGAGCGGTAATACGGCGGCCTTGCTCAACGTAAACCTTACCGTTGGCTTCGATATCGAAGCTGGCAGTTTCACCGCGTAGACGCTCAGGTACCAGTTCCATCACAAGAGACTTGCCCTGTACTTCGAAGTTTACTTTCTCGAAGAACATGTCAAGAATCTGCTCGGTGCTGTAGCCTAGCGCGCGCAGGATGATTGAAGCAGGAAGCTTACGACGACGGTCGATACGTACGAATACGTTATCCTTAGGATCAAATTCGAAATCCAACCATGAACCACGGTATGGGATTACGCGTGCGTTATAAAGCACTTTACCTGAGGAGTGGGTCTTACCCTTATCGCTGTCGAAGAAAACACCCGGGCTACGATGTAGCTGGGATACGATAACCCTCTCGGTACCGTTAATAACGAATGTACCGTTATCTGTCATGAGCGGAATTTCGCCCATGTAAACTTCTTGTTCTTTAATGTCTTTGACTGTGCCAGCTGGCGCGTCTTTATCGTACATGACAAGACGAAGCTTCACACGAAGTGGTGCAGAGTATGTTACGCCACGAATCTGACATTCTTTAACATCGAAGACCGGCTCACCGAGACGATAGCTAACGTATTGCAGCTCGGAATTGCCGTTATAGCTCTGAATTGGGAAAACAGAACGAAAGGCAGCTTCTAGACCGTAATGCCCTTCTGGATCCTGCTCGATGAACTTTTTAAAAGACTCAAGCTGGATCGACAGCAAGTATGGTACATCCAAAACTTGTGGACGCTTACCAAAATCCTTACGGATACGCTTTTTCTCGGTATAAGAGTAAACCATAGGTTCCTCAGATCGCTGATAAGTGATCCAAACTGCTCAAAACGAGGAGCAGTGACTAATAACACTGTTTATTGTAGGAACAGTTCTGGGAAACAGGACTGCTTTTTGCATGGACAGTGATCGCAAAACAATGTGAAAACACCACTACCCTACAGCGCAAAAAGGCCGGTGGCTTTTTAGCCACCAGCCATTAGCCAATTAAGGCTAAGAAATTAAGTAATTATTACTTAACTTCAACAGAAGCACCAGCTTCTTCTAGCTGAGCTTTAAGAGCTTCAGCTTCAGCTTTGTCAACACCTTCTTTCAGAGGTGCTGGAGCGCCGTCAACTAGAGCTTTAGCTTCTTTAAGACCTAGGCCAGTCGCGCCACGTACAGCTTTGATAGTTGCAACTTTGTTTGCGCCAGCGCCAGTTAGGATTACGTCGAATTCAGTCTGCTCTTCAGCTGCTTCTGCAGCTGCGCCGCCCGCTACTACTGCTGCTGCAGCTGTAACGCCGAATTTCTCTTCCATAGCTTCGATTAGCTCAACAACCTGCATTACAGACATTTCTGCAACTGCGTCTAGGATTTGCTCGTTAGTGATAGACATAACAATTCTCTTTTAAAGTCAACAATTAGTTTAAATAGCAACCAGATTAAAGCAAGGCCAATTAAGCCGCTGCTTCTTCTTTCTGATCGCGAACAGCTGCGATAGTACGTACCAGCTTGCCAGCAGACGCTTCTTTCATGCACATCATTAGGCGTGCAATCGCTTCGTCGTATGTTGGTAGAGTCGCTAGTACTTCAACGTCAGCAACAGCGCCTTCGAATGCAGCCGCTTTGATCTCGAATTCTTTGTTCTCTTTAGCGAAGTCTTTGAAAAGACGCGCTGCAGCACCTGGGTGCTCGTTAGAGAAACCAATCAGTGTAGGACCTACGAAAGTCTCAGTAAGACATTCGAAATCAGTACCTTCCACTGCACGACGAGCTAGTGTGTTACGAACAACTTTCAGGTAAACGCCGTTTTCACGAGCTAGTTTACGCAGAGAAGTCATCGCACCCACAGCAACGCCACGAGAGTCAGCAACAACTGCAGACAGGGCACCATTGGCAGCTTCGTTGACTTCAGCAACAATTGCTTTTTTGTCTTGAAGATTCAATGCCATTGGATTTGCTCCTGGATTAAGCCGGGTTCCCCCGGACATTACACCACTCACTGCCGGTATGGCAGGAGAGTTTTTACGGCGCAGATCCAAGAAAGACTTACATCAATCATGTTCTGGCACCGTCTACGTAGGTGATATTAAGTCAGCTCTAGGAGTTGACGCCTACGGTCTTTGACGAAGGCTGATGCCGAGGCAACAGCCTTAGCCACGAATTCGGAAGCGCAAATTATACACGAAATTTGCGCTTCTGCAAATTACTGTGCGTTAGTTTCCAGAGTATTCTGGTCTAGCGCTACACCTGCACCCATAGTGGTAGAGATGCTTACTTTCTTGATGAAAGTACCTTTAGCTGAAGAAGGCTTCGCTTTCTTCAGAGCAACTAGAAGAGACTCTAGGTTCTCTTTTAGTTGAGCAGCGTCGAAGTCCACTTTACCGATAGTAGTGTGGATGATGCCGTTCTTGTCGTTACGGTAACGAACCTGACCAGCTTTAGCGTTCTTAACAGCTTCAGCAACGTTAGGAGTTACAGTACCAACTTTAGGGTTTGGCATTAGACCGCGTGGACCAAGAATAGTACCAAGCTGACCTACAACGCGCATTGCATCTGGAGATGCGATAACTACGTCGAAGTTCATCTCGCCTTTCTTAACCTGAGCAGCAAGTTCTTCCATACCTACTAGGTCAGCGCCAGCTTCTTTAGCAGCTTCAGCGTTTGCACCCTGAGTGAATACCGCTACGCGGATTTCACGGCCAGTACCGTGTGGTAGTACAGTTGCACCACGAACGTTCTGGTCAGATTTACGTGCATCGATACCTAGGTTAACAGCAACGTCAACGCTTTCAGTAAATTTAGCAGTAGCTAGTTCTTTAAGAAGAGCAACAGCTTCGTTGATGTCGTACTCGCGATTAACATCAACTTTCTCGCGGATTACGCGCATACGTTTAGTAAGTTTTGCCATTGTCTTAACCCTCTACCACTAGACCCATTGAACGAGCAGTACCAGCAATCGAACGCTTCATAGCTTCGATGTCAGCACCAGTCATGTCCGCAGCTTTAGTTTCTGCGATCTCTTGGATCTGAGCGTCAGTTACAGTACCAACTTTCTCAGTGTTCGGACGGCCAGAACCAGACTTAACGCCAGCAGCTTTCTTCAGAAGAACAGCAGCAGGTGGAGTCTTAGTGATGAACGTGAAAGAACGGTCGTTGTATACTGTGATAACAACTGGAGTCGGTAGACCTTTCTCGATTGAGTCAGTCTTAGCGTTGAACGCTTTACAGAATTCCATGATGTTCACACCGTGCTGACCTAGTGCAGGACCAACCGGTGGACTTGGGTTTGCCATACCAGCTGCAACTTGCAGCTTGATGTAAGCTTCTACTTTTTTAGCCATTGCTATTTACCTTAATTTGGGTTCAAACGTCTACTCTCTAGAAGTAGACTCCCCGTCTAACGAAAGGGCGCGAAATTATAGTCCAATTTCACGCCCCTGACAACTAAAACTGATTATTTAATGATCAGCTTTTTTCGACCTGGCCAAACTCCAGTTCAACAGGAGTAGCACGGCCAAAAATAGATACAGATACCTTCAGGCGGCTCTTGTCGTAATCGACTTCTTCCACCACACCGTTGAAGTCTGCAAACGGGCCATCAGTAACACGGACCACTTCACCCGGCTCAAACACAGTCTTGTGAACCGGCGATTCGCTCGCCTTCTCAAGACGGTTAAGAATAGCATCTGCCTCTTTATCAGAGATCGGAGCCGGACGATCAGACGTACCGCCGATGAACCCCATTACACGAGGGATACTACGTACCAGATGCCATGTCTCATCGTTCATCACCATCTGTACAAGCACATAGCCAGGGAAGAACTTACGTTCGCTCTTACGGCGCTGACCTGCACGCACTTCTACAACTTCTTCAGTTGGGACAAGCACTTCTTCGAAGTACTCTTCCATGCCGTGCATTTTAATATGCTCACGTAGGGATTGTGCTACACGACCTTCAAAACCAGAGAAGGCCTGTACAACATACCATCGTTTTTTTGGAGCTTCGCTCATGAACTCTTACCTCACACACCGGTAACTAGGCGGACTAGACGGACCATGATGCCGTCGATGCCCCACAAGGCTAACGCCATAATGACAGTGACAGCTAAAACGATAAAGGTTGTCTGCGTAGCTTCCTGACGAGTAGGCCATACTACCTTGCGGACTTCCATGCGCGATTCGCGGGCAAACGCAATCGCGGTTTTACCTTTTGCTGTAAGTGCAGCAATACCACCCGCTGCTGCCACAAGGACAACAACCGCAGCAGCGCGTAGCACTACAGAAACATCACTGTACAGGTAATTACCAACCACAGCGGCAGCTAGCAGAGCAAATACAACGACCCACTTAAGGCCGTCCATACTGCTTGAGCTGCTTTGGTTTTCGGCATTCGCTTTCATACAACCAACCTGTAACTAGTCTCAATATAGACGAAAATAACCCCGCATTTGCGAGGCCAGTAATGAAGGAAAGCACTAAAGCTTTAATTACAAACAAAAAACTTCATCATAATAAAAAGTTTTTCTGCCGGCTTGAGCAAAAAACATGCAAAACCAAGCAACAGCGCAGAAAAAGGGCATCAAATGATGCCCTTTTTAGTACCTAGTCGTCAAATATTATTCAACGATCTTAGCTACAACACCAGCACCAACGGTACGGCCACCTTCACGGATTGCGAAGCGAAGACCTTCGTCCATCGCGATAGGAGCGATTAGAGTAACAACCATCTTGATGTTGTCGCCAGGCATAACCATTTCTACGCCTTCTGGTAGCTCGATAGTACCAGTTACGTCAGTTGTACGGAAGTAGAACTGTGGACGGTAGCCTTTGAAGAATGGCGTGTGACGGCCACCTTCGTCTTTAGACAGAACGTATACTTCTGACTCGAAAGTAGTGTGCGGAGTGATAGAACCTGGCTTAGCAAGAACCTGACCACGCTCAACTTCGTCACGCTTAGTACCACGTAGAAGAACACCAACGTTCTCACCAGCACGGCCTTCGTCAAGAAGCTTACGGAACATCTCAACACCAGTACAAGTAGTAGTAGTGGTCTCTTTGATACCGATGATTTCTACTTCGTCACCTACAGTGATGATACCCTGCTCAACACGACCAGTTACAACAGTACCACGGCCCTGGATTGAGAATACATCTTCAATAGGTAGGATGAACGGACGATCGATCGCACGCTCTGGCTCTGGGATGTAGTTGTCTAGTGCTTCAGCTAGCTCAACAATCTTGTCTTCCCACTCTTTCTCGCCGTTTAGCGCGCCAAGAGCAGAACCCATGATTACTGGGCAGTCGTCACCTGGGAATTCGTACTCAGATAGAAGTTCACGAACTTCCATCTCAACTAGCTCTAGAAGCTCTTCGTCATCAACCATGTCACACTTGTTCATGAACACGATGATGTAAGGGATACCAACCTGACGGCCTAGTAGGATGTGCTCACGAGTCTGAGGCATTGGGCCGTCAGTTGCAGCAACAACTAGGATACCACCGTCCATCTGCGCAGCACCAGTGATCATGTTTTTAACGTAATCGGCGTGTCCTGGGCAGTCTACGTGTGCGTAGTGACGAGTTGGAGTATCGTACTCTACGTGAGAAGTAGAGATTGTGATACCACGCTCGCGCTCTTCTGGAGCGTTATCGATAGATGCGAAGTCTTTAGCCTCACCACCGTATACTTTTGCAAGCGTAGTACAGATAGCAGCTGTTAGAGTTGTTTTACCGTGGTCAACGTGGCCGATAGTACCAACGTTAACGTGCGGTTTAGTACGTTCAAATTTTTCTTTAGACATGGATAGTCCCTCTAGGCACGGCATTTGGTGGCATTACGACCACACAACCAATCATGGGTTTTGTAGAGTATATATCAAAAGAAAAGAAGTCACTTAGGGAGAGAGTGGTGCTGATAGGCGGATTTGAACCGCCGACCTCACCCTTACCAAGGGTGCGCTCTACCGACTGAGCTATATCAGCACACAAGAAGTGTGGAGCGGGCAGCGGGAATCGAACCCGCATCATCAGCTTGGAAGGCTGAGGTAATAGCCATTATACGATGCCCGCAAAACTCGTCACTCGTTAAGCTATTCTTTACTTAAGAAAATGGTGGAGGGGGACGGATTCGAACCATCGAAGGCAGTGCCGGCAGATTTACAGTCTGCTCCCTTTGGCCACTCGGGAACCCCTCCAGAATTTTTTTGCACTTTCACTCATCTAGGAGAAAGTGGTGCCGACTACCGGAATCGAACTGGTGACCTACTGATTACAAGTCAGTTGCTCTACCTACTGAGCTAAGTCGGCGTAAGTGCTGCGCATTCTAGAGAACTATCCCCAGCCTTGCAATACCTTTTTTTCGTTTTTTTTAGTTTTCGAACTTTGTTGGTGAAAATTCACCCACTACCGACATTTTGCATACAAAGCAAGGCCTTCCAACACCAAATCAGAGCGGTGGTAGAACTCTTTCCCCCAATGCTGCGGCAAATGTCGTACCCCACCCCCGCACAGGATCACCTTGGGTTCGGTTTTTAGTCGCTCCCTGGCCTGAGCCAGGCCGTACTCAATCAACCCCACCAACGCCGCCCGGCAACCGTTCTTCAGCCCGTCGGCGGTATTATCGGCAAATGTCAGAGTATCGCTGTGCTCCCGGTCAGCGAACACCTTGGTGGTATTCTCCAGCACCGACTTCATCATCAACTGGTAGCCCGGGGCAATCCAACCGCCAAGATGCTTACCCTCTTCCGTCATCACATCAAAGGTCAGCGCAGTGCCAATATCCACAATAACAGTTGGCGCTTTGAATTCCTGGCGGATCGCCACCAACGTCAGCCACCGGTCAACACCCAAGTATTGGTACTCGCTGTACGCGTTTTTGACACCAAAATCTTTTTTCAGCGTCTTTACCTGCATCACGGGAATGTTAGCTAGCTGCGAGATACGTTGGATGGAATTATCAATCTCTACCGGCCCAACGCTCGCGAATACGATTCTGGTGACTCCGTTCTCCAGTAAGGGCTCCAGGACCATTTCCAATTTGCGGCTTGGGTAGCGTCCCAGCAGCGTAAAATGACCATCTTCAAACAGTTGGGCAACTTTTACATAACTGTTGCCCGCTTCAATCAAAATTTGCATCAACAACCTCTAAGGCTGATTTCACCACCAAGATAAGGGGATATCCCTTGCTCGGTTTCCAGTAATAACGCTCCCTGGCTGTTGATCCCGCGAGCTATCCCTTCCACTACACGGTTACCCATCAACAACTTTACGGGGCGGTCCAAAAAGTTATCCAGCCTATTCCAGCGCGACGTAAAGCCTTCCATCCCGCTTTCTTCATAATCGTTCAAGGCGCTATGAAGTTGATTTATCAATGCGGCAGCAAGTTCGTTGCGTTCAGGCAGGCTATCGCAGGCCTCGCTCAGATTGGTCCATGACTGCTCAATCGCCTCGCCTTCAGCTTCTGGCATTGCGATATTGAGCCCCATGCCTATCACCAAATGTGCCGCTTCACCGGCTTGGCCTGACAGTTCCACCAAGATGCCCGCAAGCTTGCGGTCTTGGTAATAGAGATCATTGGGCCACTTGACCTTGATCCCTTCTGCCCCCAACGATTCAAGCGCTTCGGCAATCGCGACGCCGACCACCAAACTCAGCCCCATGGCAGCTGCAATTCCTGCATCAAGCCGCCAGTACATCGAAAGGTACAGGTTACTGCCAAACGGCGATAACCACTGGCGGCCACGCCGGCCACGTCCGGCCTGCTGGTACTCAGCCAAGCAACAGGCCCCCTTGGGCAAGGTCGCGACCCGCTCTAGCAAATACTGATTAGTCGAGTCAATCACAGGAATAACCTCTAAGCTCGGGCACTTTACCTGAGCCAAGATCTTATCGCAATCAAGCAGTTCTAGTTTTGCCGGCAAGCTGTAGCCCTTACCCTGGAGGCGGAAAATATCAACTCCCCATGACCGCAGTACCTTAATATGCTTACTGACGGCCGCGCGTGAGATCCCAAGCGCTTCCCCCAAGGCTTCCCCTGAATGAAACTGCCCATCAGCCAACTTCGCAATCAGGGCAAGGCGTGTAGCATGCTCTTTCATCCGCAAACCTCAGCCAATGTCGTTTCTTTGGCCCCAGCCATGAAACGAACCTCATGCTCCAACACAATACCGAACTTCTCTTTCACACTGTCCACGACAAACTGGGCCAGGAGCAAGACATCCCCAATTTGGGCATTGTGGTAATTCACCAGAACCAGCGCCTGCTGATCATGCACCCGGGCCCCACCAATCTGATGGCCTTTAAGCTGACACTGATCAATGAGCCAACCGGCTGCAAGTTTTTCCTGGCCGCTGGATTGAGGATAATGCGGCATCGACGGATAATGTGCAAGTAGATGCTTAACAGTCTCCTCAGTAACAACGGGGTTTTTGAAGAAACTGCCGGCATTGCCCAATACCTTGGGATCTGGCAATTTGGCTTGACGGATCTCGCATACTGCCGACAGAATGTCTTTCGCGGTTACTGTGAGAGGATCAAACTGCGCCAACGGGCCATAAGAAATCACCGGCGTCCACGCTTTCTTCAAACAGAGCCCGACGGCAGTAATAGCATGACTGTTTTTCAATTCGTGCTTAAAAATCGAATCGCGATAACCAAATTGGCACTCTTTGGCTGTTAATCGAGTCTCCTTACCGGTGGTGAGCTCAACCGTATCGACATAGGCACAAATATCTTTCAGCTCGACCCCGTATGCACCGATATTCTGAATCGGAGAGGAGCCAACACACCCCGGGATCAAGGCGAGGTTTTCCAGCCCAGGCATTCCTTGCTCTACGGTTTGGGTGACCAGCTGATGCCAGTCCTCGCCAGCCCCGACATGAAGAAGAAAAGCATCCGGGGTTTCTTCGATTTCAATCCCGCTGATACGGTTGAGAACAACAACACCGGCAAAATCGTCACAGAAAAGGACATTGCTCCCTTGGCCAAGGATTAATTTAGGCAGTTCCTGATATCGTGGTTCTTGCCAGATAGATACCAGATCTTGTGTTGTCTCGGCAACGACAATGTCTTTGGCCCTCACATCCAGACCAAATGTATGAAAAGGTGCTAGCGACCTATCTTGCAAAACTTTCATGCGACTTCTGACCCATACCTTTATACTAGGTGCTGCATTTTAACTGATTCATCCACTCTTGGCAGTGTTTTCCCTATGAGCAAGCTTAGATTCCATCAACTAGAACCCCTGCGTTTTCCATTGATCAACCGCTTTTATAAGGCTTACTACCCAGCAGGAAAGGCAAAAAAAGATGAGGTGATTTGGATTGGCGAGAATACCAAAGGCATTCAAGCCTGTGTCAGGTTCAAGCAATTTGCAGACTTCCAGTTACTGACTGGAATGCTGGTTCATCCTGATTTACGCACTCAAGGCCAAGGCGCAGCCCTGCTAACCGCTTGCCACGCCCAGCTATCAGCACAGCCTTGCTACTGTTTTGCTTTTAGTTATTTAGAGTCGTTTTACCAAACTGCAGGTTTTGTAACGCTAGATGACAATCAATTACCAGAGGCGTTACGTACAAGGATCATCCGCTACCGACAAAGCGGTAAAACACTAACACCGATGCTCTATGATCAAAGAAGCAGCGTGAATTGAGCCATACGTGACCCATGCCAAGCTTGCAATACATAGACTATGGTGTTTTTCTGATATAATTGCGCTCTTAACTAACCGATTCATCCTTATTAAGGTCGCGTAAACGAGGCGATAATGGATTCAGCTATTGCTAACAAGCAACGCATTGAGCAACTGCCGTGTATTGCACACAAGCCAGAAGATTTAGAGACCCTTCTCGATGCAGGATCGTTCCGTGAACGTCTCCACCAAGAAATCTCCAATGCCAAAGCGCGTATTTATCTAGTTGCGCTTTACCTCCAAGATGACGACGGTGGACGAGGGATCCTCAAGGCACTGTACGAAGCCAAGCAGGCAAACCCTGGGCTTGATATCAAAGTCCTAGTTGATTGGCACCGAGCTCAACGTGGGCTTATTGGTGCTGATAAATCTGATGGAAATGCCGCCCTATACCGTGAGTTCTCGGAAAAATACGAACACCAGATTGATATTCTCGGTGTACCGGTTCGTAACCGGGAAGTCTTTGGCGTGTTACACCTCAAGGGCTTTGTTGTCGATGACAAGATCATCTACAGCGGTGCCAGTCTCAACGATGTCTATCTGGCTCAACACCAGCGTTACCGTTACGATCGCTATCATGTGATCAAAAATGCCCAGCTGGCCGACAGCATGGCCAGCTTCATTGTCGATACCTTGGTCAACAGTGATGCCGTTAACTGCCTCAGCCAAGCCAACCGTCCAGAGACCCGTAACCTGAAAGGGGCAATCAAGGAGCTGCGCCATCAACTTCAGAAAGCCAGCTATCAGTTTGAAGCTGAGCAGGTCTCTGATACCGAAGTAGGTCTTACCCCGCTCGTGGGGCTTGGCAAGCGTAAGAACAAGCTTAACCAGCATATCTGCACCCTGATTGCGAGTGCCCAACAAGAGCTGACCATTTGCACCCCTTACTTTAACTTCCCACGCAGCGTCAGCCGTGAAGTCAAAAGGGCACTACGCCGTGGTGTGAAAGTGACTATCGTAGTTGGTGATAAGACCGCAAATGACTTCTACATTCCACCTAGCGAACCTTTCAAGACTATCGCAGGTCTACCTTACCTGTACGAGGTCAACCTGCGAAACTTCGCCAAGCAAAATGAAGGGGCTATAGCTAGACGACAGCTTGCAATTCATCTTTGGAAGCACAATGACAACAGCTTCCATCTCAAGGGGATTTGGGTTGACAGAAGCTATATGCTGATCACAGGTAACAACCTCAACCCTAGAGCTTGGAAACTAGACTTAGAGAATGCCATCCTTGTCCATGACAAGCAGCAGCTTCTGGCCGAACAGAAACAACGTGAACTCGACCGTATCCTCGAGCACACCCAGCTTGTTGGTAGCTATAAATTCATCGATAAAATTGATGCTTACCCTGCCCCGGTGCGAAAGTTGATCAAGCGTATTCGTCGGGTCAAGGCCGATCATATCCTTAATCAGATCCTGTAAGAGAGAAAACCATGAGTATCGCAGCCATAGATGTGGACCCACAAAAGACATTTACGCCACTTTGCCCTAATGAACTGCCAGTGGGTGAAGGCGATACCATTGGCTCTGAACTCAACCAACAAGCAAAGTTGGCAAACTATCGGGTATTGACTAAAGATGCTCATCCCCATAACGCGATATGGGTAGTAAAGGCGCATGAAGATATGCTTTCACCACTCGATCACCCTAATGCGGATTTAACCTGGGTCAGTCACGCCGTGCCAGGCACTACCGGTTTCGAAACCATTCCGGATCTTCCGCCTGTCACCGATTATGATCATGTGATCTGGAAGGGGATCGAGCCGGATCTTCACCCATACGGTGCTTGTTATCACGATCTTCAAGAGAAACTCAGTACCGGCCTGATCGAATGGCTGCAAAGCAAAGATGTCAGCACTGTACTGATTGGTGGCTTGGCGACCGACTACTGCGTCAAAACTACCGCTCTTCAGCTACAAGCAACAGGCTTATTTATAGTCATCGTCAATCTTGCCGCTTGTCGTGGCATTGCCGCAGAGACCATTAAGCAAGCCTGTCATGAAATGAAAGAAGCGGGGATCAGGGTTTGTAGTAGCACAGAGGCTGTCAAAGCCCTGCTATAACCTAGCCCCCTCCCTGCTCTATCTAACAAACCCAGCCAACGGCTGGGTTTTATTTTTGTTATAGTTCTTGGGACCTTGAACCTGCAGCAGCATTTACTGATAGCTATAACTGATCAGGCGTTTCCTCTCCCTGTAGATTACTGTCTGCAGAACAATCCCTCCTAAAAACCAATGATCAGTTCTTTTAAGAGCCTTCGGTTTTACCGAGGGCCAAAACGTAAATAAGATCAAGCATTTCATCGGGGACGCCTAGTTGAGGCTTCTGAGTAAGTGGCGGAACCGCCGGGCTTGCGTTCAAGCGGGACTCATTCGCCTGCAAGGCGAACATATTTAATAAACGTAAAAAAGCCAGAGTCTTTCGACTCGGGCTTAGTATAAGTGGCAGAGCGGACGGGAATCGATGGTCCGGCATTGCGGCGGGGACGCCTAGTTCCGCGAAAAAGTGCACAGCACTTTCGGGAGCGTCAGATAGCAAAAAACCCAGCCTTTCGTCGGGGACGCCTAGTTGAGGTTTATTAATAAGTGGCAGAACGGCCGGGCTTGCGCACCAGCGGGACTCATTCGCCTGCAAGGCGAACATATCCGACAGACGTAAAAAAGCCCCGTCTTTCGACGAGGCTTCTTAATAAGTGGCGGAGCGGACGGGACTCGAACCCGCGACCCCCGGCGTGACAGGCCGGTATTCTAACCAACTGAACTACCGCTCCACTCAAATCACCGTGTGTTCAGCACGATAATCTAAATTGGAAGCCTGGCGATGTCCTACTCTCACATGGGGAGGCCCCACACTACCATCGGCGCTATTACGTTTCACTGCTGAGTTCGGCATGGGATCAGGTGGGTCCATAATGCTATGGTCGCCAAGCAAAATTCTTACAATCTTAGAAAGCTGATGTTCTCAACACTCATCCAAGTGTTCGTGGAGTCCGCTAAAACCCCTTGGGTGTTGTATGGTTAAGCCTCACGGGCAATTAGTACAGGTTAGCTCAACGCCTCACAACGCTTACACACCCTGCCTATCTACGTCGTAGTCTCCA
>NZ_PYME01000044.1:0-37547 GCF_003025515.1 Photobacterium gaetbulicola
CAATAGCCAATAGCCAATAGCCAATAGCCAATAGCCAATAGCCAATAGCCAATAGCCAATAGCCAATAGCCAATAGCCAATAGCCAATAGCCAATAGCCAATAGCCAATAGCCAATAGCCAATAGCCTAGTAGTAATACTTACCACTGATACTACTGACTTTGAACACCTGCACTTTCATCGATGGAGACCAGTAAACGCTGTTCCAGCCGGCTTTTAATTTCAGTTGGCGGATGAAGTCTTTGGGATTTGGCAGTTGCTCCCAAACTTGTGGCAAGAACAAAGCTTGGCGATGATTATCCGACAGGATAACGCCGACTTTGTTATTGTCCAGATAGTCAACGAGTGCTTGCTCAGAGTCGACAGCGAGATCTTCTGGTTGGGAAAGAACCGAGACTTCCACCATCAAGTCATCAAGTTGTTCTTCGACCAGCGGCATAAATCGGCGGTCTTGATAGGCACTTGCTCGGGCTTTGTTGTGTACTTCCATTACCAGTGGAGAGTGTGCGACAGTGGTGCCCAGGCACCCTTGAAGCTGACCATTTACGGTAAGGGTAACAAAGCAGGCTCCGGGCTGAAGTAGTTTCTTGCTATATAAATCAAGCTGTGGAGGCTGGGGAAGATCATCAGAGAAGTGGCCACGAATGGCATCACGAGCCACATCCAAAAGTTGGGTTAGCTCACCTTTATTGAGGTTCTGAAACGAGATAGCTGACATATCCTACGACTCTCTCCTTATCTCCGGCGTCAGTGTCGCCAGAGTTTATTAGTGTTTTACGAGTAAGTGTGTATCCCCTTTGTTTGGCTAGCAATAGCAATGTATTAATGCCTGTTGAACCACAAGCTTGCTCAGGAGCGAGAGTTGGCTCGTAGTTGTCAATCATCTTGCAGGTCTGGCTGTCAATACGCTGGGCTTCCGCATAGGAGTGGAAGTGACTCAAATCACTACTGACAACGAGTAGACAGTCGTCACCTTGCCAAAGGGTATCAATGAGCTTGGCGACTTTTGTTGGGCTTACATTACTGGTTAAGAGCGGTAACAGGGTGAAGTCATGTAAACATGACTGCAGGAAAGGCAATTGCACTTCGAGGCAGTGCTCTAGGGCATGAACCTGATCCGATACTTCAATATCTTCTATTTCCTTCAGCTTTTCAACCAATTGTGTGTCGATTTTGACTTGACCTAATGGTGTTTGAAAATAATCCGCCGCGGGAATGGCACAGCCTTGGAAATAGTAGCGGTGACTGGGGCCTATAAGGATCACCCGGCGAATTCGTTCGGCTTCTGGCAGCAGGTAACGGTAGGCTTCGGCGGCGACGTTGCCCGAAAACATATACCCGGCGTGGGGCACTATAATGGCCCGGACCGGGGTACCATGTTGGCAGGCCTTAAGCCATTTATCCATTTGTGTTTTCAGGGTAGCCGCTGAGCGGGAATAGAACTGGCCTGCAACGGCTGGAGGACGTGTATTCATAGGCTACCTACCAGTATACAGTCTAAAGATCTGGACTAATCTTAAGTATAGGAATAAATATCCCTAAGTGATCTCATCGTGTCAGAAATTAGAACCAGATCAATGTGTTCAGTTCAGCAAGCAACCTTGTGTCAGGTAATGGAGACCGATGCCAAGGCTGTCTGTCACACCAATATGTACATTGGCTGGCTTCTGTAGAGCGAGTTTGCTTGGGCATAACCATTTGGGTGACTGTCATGCCTCAACCTCCTGAATTCTATCCAACAAAATACTGGCATCGGCTCGATGATGGTAGGGTGGTGTGCGACCTTTGTCCCCGACAGTGTCGATTGCGAGAGGGGAAGCGAGGGGCTTGTTTTGTCAGGCAGGCCCATGAGGGGAAAATTGTGCTGACCAGTTACGGTCGCTCCAGCGGCTTTTGTATCGATCCGATTGAGAAAAAACCGCTTAATCACTTTTACCCCGGTACCTCGGTGCTGTCGTTTGGTACTGCAGGGTGTAACCTTGGTTGTAAGTTCTGCCAGAACTGGAATATCAGTAAGTCCCGACAGATAGATACCTTATGTTCCACTGCCATGCCGGAACAACTGGCTTTGGCTGCTCAGCGGTATGGTTGTGACAGTATTGCCTTTACCTATAACGATCCGGTGATCTTTATGGAGTATGCGGTTGATGCCGCACAGGCTTGCCGGGAGTTGGGGATACACAGTGTTGCGGTTAGCGCTGGGTATATATGTGAAAAGCCCCGTGCTGAGTTTTACCGTTACATGGATGCGGCGAATATTGACCTGAAGGCCTTTACTGAGCGCTTTTACCATAAAATATGCAGCGGCCATCTTGCTCCCGTACTCGACACCTTGCTCTACTTGCGCCACGAAACCGATGTGTGGTTTGAAATTACCACCTTGTTGATCCCCGGCGAAAACGACAGTCCCCAGGAGATAGAGGCGCTGACCCGCTGGGTACATGACAACCTCGGCCCTGATGTGCCGGTGCATTTTAGTGCGTTTCATCCTGACTTCAAAATGATGGACAAACAGCCTACCCCTCCCGAGACGGTGAAAAAAGCGCGCGAGATAGCAATAGCCAACGGTTTACACTATGCCTATGTAGGGAATATTTTTGATGTCGAAGGAGACAGTACCTATTGCCCGGGCTGTGGCCAGAATGTCCTGACCAGAAACTGGTATCAACTCGGAGATACCCATCTCTCCGAACAGGGAGAGTGCACTTATTGTGGCTATCAGTTGGCTGGGCGCTTTAAACCGATCCTGAAAAGTTTTGGCCGACAGAGGATTCCTGTGCAAATTGCCAGCGAGTGAGCTTTGTTGCGGCGTGAGTACTTGTCAGCGGCATCAGCAATCCTTTAATCTTGGCTACTACATCACACCGGAATGAGAAACTAAACATGTCTGATATGACGATGGAGCAACTTGCTGGCTACCAGAACTTGGTGATCACCCAGCCAAACTGTCCTTATTGTGTAAAAGCAAAGGCTATTTTGGATGAGCGTGGTACTGAGTATACGACCTTGGTCTTGGGAGCTGATCTTGCCAAAACAATGATGGTTGATTTTATCGAGCAGCAAACCGGTAACCAGGTTCGAACCGTTCCGCAAATCATTCTGGATGGTCAATATATTGGTGGTCACGATGATTTGGTTGCTTTTCTTGCGCGTCAGGTAGAAAACGATGCGTTTGGTGATTTTGAGCTGTAAGCTCAGCGGGTATTCTGCTCAGTCATCGAGGCAATTGAAAGGCAGCGCAGTGGCGCTGCCTTTTTTGATTTGATCTGGGCTAAATATCCGACATTCTTTTCAGGTGCCATTTCAAGGCTCTGGTAAACTGGTATTTCAATTACGCTATATGGATTTTCGGGAATGCTGAATTACCAAGGATTGTTTTTCCTGCTGTTGTTAATTATGGCTTGCGCATTGATTATTGGTCATTCGTATCGATACAACCGTAAAGTGACGCCGGTTTCGTTGATGATTGTTGCGTTACTGGCGGTGCTCTCCGTAACCAGCTATGCCTTTTTGGGCCATGAACCCCAAAATACGGTGCGGCGGCCAGAACCCCCTCAAGCGGTGCCTGAAGAAATGCTGATGAGTGCCTCTGAGTTGAACCAGAAGCGAATCAAAGAAATACAGGATAAGCTGCGTGAAGACACGCAAAATGGCGAGCTTTGGTATGCGTTGGGTAACGCCTATATGTATAGCAGCGAGTTTGAGAATGCCGGAACTGCATTTCTGTATGCGTTAAGGCTTGCGCCTGAACCGCAGTCGAATATCTACTCGGCAATGGCAACAGCAAGCTATTATCAGGAAAAGCAGCACTTCACGCCGCAAAGTCAGGCTTGGCTGGAACAGGCCTTGGCGTTGGATAAAAATAATATTTCAGCCCTGATGTTGCTGGCCTCTGACTATTTCCTCAATGCCCGCTACCAGAAAGCCATCGATACCTGGCAGCAAGTGCTCGATACCGAGCGGACGGATCTGGACCGGGTTGAGATTATCAATGCAATCAACCGGGCGAAGAGTTTTTTTTAGTATAACGCCCCGACATTATCGGTGCGCTGTCTATCGGTATCATTAGCGGTCCGGCCCTAGCTTATCTCGCACGCCGCATAATCAGTGTAGCCATGGTGATCGCCGCCAAATAGCGTGGCGCCATCGAGGTTTGACAGCGGCTGGTGGTTTTTCAGGCGAGATACCAAGTCTGGGTTGGCGACAAACGGCCGGCCAAATGCGACAAGATCGGCATAGCCCTTATCCAGCACCGCCTCGGCACGCGCTTGCGTGTAACTGCCCGCAACAATAATGGTATTGGTGAAGCGTTCGCGCAGTTCAATACGGAAGCTTTCCGGGATCACCGGTGCATCATCCCAGTCGGCTTCTGATAAGTGCAGGTATGCAATATCACGAGCTTGAAGTTGCTTTGATGCCTCAAGGATGGTTGGCACAATATCGGGGCAATTCATATCCTTGAAGGTAATGAAAGGTGCGAGTCGGACGCCAACTTTGTCTGCACCTATCTCTGTACACACCGCTTCAACAACTTCCAGTAAAAAGCGAAGTCGGTTTTCGCGGCTGCCACCATAGTTGTCGCTGCGCTGGTTGGAGTTGGTGCGCAGGAACTGGTCGATGAGATATCCGTTGCCACCATGAATTTCAACCCCATCAAAGCCAGCTTCGATGGCTCGTTTGGCCGAGTAGGCGAAGTCCTGGATCACTCTATCGATATCGGCTTGAGTCATGGCTCGAGGCTCAGCGCAGTCAACCATGTTGCCCTTGCCTTGCTCATCGGCGATCCAAACTTTTGTATCGACTGGGGCTAATGCTGAGGGGGCTATCGGCAGCTCGCCGTTGTGGAATGTCGGATGGGAGACACGCCCCACATGCCATAGTTGGCAAAACATTGCCGCCCCTTGTGCCTTAACGGCTCGGGTAACGGGTTTCCAACCGGCTACTTGCTCATCGGTGTAGACGCCCGGCGTGAAAGAGTAGCCTTGTGCGTCATCAGATATTTGCGTGGCCTCTGAGATGATCAATCCTGCACTTGCACGTTGTTGATAGTAAGTCGCCATCATTGGGTTAGGAATATTGCCCGGCTGACTGGTGCGCGCGCGTGTCATTGGCGCCATGACCACACGGTTTTGCAGGGCAAGGTGTTTTAGCTGAGTGTGTTCGAATAGCTTGCTCATAATGGCCTCTTTACTTCAGTAGCTTTACGTTGCTTTTCTTGCTGGCAGATACCATCCATTCTTTGACGGCGTGATCCCACTGGAGCTCCGCTGCGCTGAAAAAGCCTCTGAGAATGGAGAACATGATGGCTTTGTCGACTAAGGTCATAGGCTGCTTCGACATCAAATTGAGCACTTTGCTGGCTTGCTGGATTAAAGATTCTACTTCTCTGGCGATAGCCGGAGTCTCACGAAGCAGGGTGTCAAAGTCCAATGCTTCGGTCTCTTTTTTGTTTCGCCAGGCCAGCTTGGCTGAGTCAGAGCTAAACTCGGGAAGGTTCATGCTTGACCAGCGCGGGTAGCCTACTTTTTGAAGCGGCAGGAAAGCGCTACGTTGCCAGTTCAGCACCTTCTGAGAAGGTAGGTGTGTCTCGGTTGAATCGGCCAGTGTCAAGAAGTACTCGATAATTTCGAGGCTTTCAGCCATGGCTTGGCCATTGTCTTTGACTAATACAGGAACTTGTTTAGTACCAATGATGTCGGCGGTGGTCGTATCATCGTCATAGTCGAGGTTGATGATATCCAATGAGATATTGAGCATACCGGCAACATAGCGAACACGAGCGCTGAAAGGGCAATGTTCAAAAATATAAAGTTTCATACTTTATCCTAATGGTCTGTTAGATTAATAATTTGAACTCAGTGAGTGAAGGCGGGGGTAACCGTGGGTTGAGAGCGTTCGCGGCGATTGGCTTTGGCGATTAGCCACAAACCGACAACCGGGACCACAACCGCGGCATAGGGGATCATGCCTGCCCCCATTGGGCTATCGAGCACCATGCCACCCAAGACCCCGCCGAATGCGTTGGCCAAATTGAAAGCAGAAATGTTTGCCGTTGCGGCTAATTCCTGGCCCTCACCGCCATGGTTCATCACTCGCAACTGCATCGCAGGTACATTGGCAAAAGAAGCGATACCAAACACAAAGGCCGCAGCGATAAACATGATTTTGCTTTCGACAGCGAGTCCGACCGCTACCAGAGATACAATCATGGCGATGGCCCAGAACATGGATGCTCGGTGTAAATTCTTATCGGAGGAGCGCCCGCCGATGGTGTTACCAATGATCAGACCGAGTCCGACGATAACCAAAATCCAAGTAACGGTGCCTTCGGCAAGCCCGGTGATATGCACCGCGATTGGCGCCAAGTAGCCATAAAGTGTCATGAAACCGGACCAAGCAAAGACAGTGATGGCAAGGCTGAGCAGCAGCATGGGATTTTTGAACGCCAGCAACTGTGCTTTGACATCTTTGGCTTCGCCGTGACCTGCGGGCCTAATGACAGCAGTAATAAAGAACAGTGCCATCAGGCCAAAGGCGGCAACGGTTAAGAACGTGGTGTGCCAGCCAAACTGCAAGCCAATCCAAGTACCGCCAGGCACGCCCAAAACATTAGCCAGAGTCAGGCCTGCGAACATTTGGCCTACCGCTCGACCTGCCATTTTTTCTGACACTAGATTGGTCGCCACTACAGCACCAATGCCGTAGAAAGGTCCTTGCACCAAGCCGGTTATTACGCGACTGGCTATGAGCACGATATAGTTCGGTGCAAACGCAGACAGTAGATTACCGACGATGAAGAGCACCATCAGGCCGGCCAATACGTTTTTTTTGTTGAACCGGGCCAGGTAGATGGTCAGTAGCGGGCCGCCGACCACGATTGCCAATGCATAGGCACTGATTAGGTAGCCAGCTTGGCCTTCGGTAATCAAAAGGGAGTGAGCGACTTGTGGCAGAATACCTGCGATAACAAATTCTGCGGTGCCAATCGCAAAGGCTGCGAGCGTCAAGACCCATACCTGCAGCGGCATCTTTTGTTTATTCATGGGAAATCTCTATGATTTTTTTTGAGTGTTAGGTGCCAAGGTTGTCTGAAAAGTCGTTGTTTTGGCGGCGTTTAGTTGAGCAGTGCTCCTCCCTCAACGTCGATGACTGCACCGGTCATATAGCTGTTGTGCATCAACAGTTCATAAGCCATCGCGATATCGGTGGGTTGACCGACCTTACCTACCGGTAGCTTACTCTGGCTATGCTGATACATGGCATTCCTGTCTTCTTCGCTCATCCCTTTATGGGCCTCTGTTTGGGTTAGGCCGGGGCTGACGGCATTGACCCGAATTGGCGCAAGCTCTTTAGCCAGCACTTTAGTGATGGCTTCCAAGGCTGCATTGATGGCGGTCTTGACATACGTACCGGCGACGACTTTGCGTGACAGCATGCCCGTGGTCAGGGTGATGGATCCCCCTTGCTTGATATAGCGGGCGGCATGTTTGACGGTGCGGACCGTCCCCCAAAATTTGGTATCGAAGGCCGCCTTGGCTGCTGCAGTGTCGATATCAGTGACTTTCCCTGCTGGGGCAAAAGAGCCTGCGGTGATAACAAGGTGGTCAATCGCGCCGATAGATTCGAAATAGCGGTATACAGATTGCTCATCATTGATGTCTAACCCCGTCTTTCGACTGGCAACATGGATCACTGTGTTGTCGCTTTTCAGTTGGTTGGCAAGCTCGGCACCAATTCCTGATGTGCCCCCGATAATCACGTACACGGTTTTCTTTGTATTCATGGTGACTGTCTCTTAGTTTGTTTCGATGGGGCTAGTATATGAATTCAATTTAAATTGATAATTAGCTATAATTCGAATTCATTGTTCGGTTTAACTGAATAGTGATGGGGCAGGGGTAACAGGAAGGAAGCAGAGAGTGGACAAGTTTGCGGATATGGCGTTGTTTGTAAGCATCGTTAAAAACCAAGGTCTTGCAGCGGCGGGACGGGAGTTGGGGTTGTCGCCAGCGACAGTAACGGCAAGGTTACAGGCGCTGGAAGATCGCTATGGCGTTAAGCTGCTAAACCGCAGTACACGCCATCTTTCGCTGACGGATTCAGGCGCTATGTACCACTTGGCTTGTCTTGAGATCCTCGATAGTGTGAGGGAAACGGAAAACCTCCTGCAAACCGGGGTGAAAGAAGTGCGTGGCACCTTAAAAATTTCTGCGCCGCGGGATATCGGCAAGCAGTACATTTCAGCTCTTGTGTCAGACTTTGCCGAGCGATATCCCGATGTCACCCCATACCTCTACTTGAACGATAACCTGTCGAATCTCGCTGAGTCCGGGCTGGATATTGTGATTCGCTACGGCGAGCTTGCCGATAGTAGCCTGATCTCGCGCAAGCTGGCATCTAGCCGACGGGTGCTGTGTGCATCGCCAGGGTATTTAGCCAAGAAGGGAACGCCCATCACGCCGCAGGATCTGGCTCGCCATGACTGTTTAGCCATGGTGCGCAACAACGAAGAGTTGAAAACCTGGCACTTCGAGGACCATGAAAAGCACAATACTGTGACTGTGGTACCCAAGCGTTTCTCCGATGACGGTGAAGTCATTCGCCAGTGGGCCTTGGACGGGGCTGGTATTGCACTGAAATCCATGCTGGATGTACAAGAAGATATTAAGCAGCAGCGCTTAATGACAGTGCTAAATGGGTACATGAAGAACTTCAACGCGTCCACTTCAGCGGCAGGCGCTGATTTGAACGTTATTTATATGAGCAGGCAGTATCAGCCGAAGCGGATTCGCTTGTTCTTGGATTTCTTGATTGAGCGGTTTGAGTTGTTGGCCGAGAAATAACAACGCCCCGCTAAAGTGGGG
The DNA here is from genome assembly GCF_003025515.1 of Photobacterium gaetbulicola. Lineage (NCBI taxonomy): Bacteria > Pseudomonadati > Pseudomonadota > Gammaproteobacteria > Vibrionales > Vibrionaceae > Photobacterium > Photobacterium gaetbulicola. Next base: position 8,864 of record NZ_PYME01000044.1, read on the forward strand.
CGTTGTCCATTATCCGGAGAAGGGGAAAATTTACGGGGCCTGGTTCGCTTAGCTTAGCGATCGTTGGCTTCATCCCCTCGAGTGTTGCACGGGCTGGCTTACACCAGAATCCGGCCCGTGCGGTTTATGGGGTTACATGGCTACCAACTTCATTGTGGTGATGCAGGTGCGACTGTCCCCTTTGGTGCTAAGTACTTCTGATGCCATCAAGTTACCTTTGTGGAACATAAACTGATAGTCACCGTCTCGTGGCATCCAGATATCGATGAAACCATCTTTTTGCGTGGTGACCATCTCATTCTTCACGACTTTACCTGTTGCCATATCTTTGATCATCAGGTGCAGCTCTTCTTCCACCAGTTCGCCCTGGCACCCTGTCGGTACATGGTAAGTACAAGGGTGGGTGTAGTTGATATACGGCGCGACTGACAGCAGGAACTCCTCGGTCAGCGGAATGGCCGCTTCCTCGCCAGAAGGCAGCGTAGCTTCGAGGCTGTCAGGCATCACCTTAACGGTTGCCTCACCGGTACGATGCCACTGGTGAGAGTGTTTTAACGCCTGCTGCGGGCTAAGAGCGCTAAACTCTTCTGCCGTCATTGCTGATGTGCCAAACGAAGCCATTAGGGCGACTACAGGTGCGATTTTGTTGAAGTATTTCATAATAGTTTTTCTTTAATTGATATTTAATTGAACCTCAGCCGCCGGTGCAGTTTGCAGGCGGTGAGAGTAGGTTTTCCAAAGCTTGTAGATAGATGGCAGCACCAGCAGGGTCAGCAGAGCCGATGATACCGAGCCTCCGAGCATAGGTGCGGCAATGCGCTGCATCACCTCGGAGCCCGTGCCGCTGCCGATCATAATTGGGATCAGGCCGATAACGACCGTGAGATCGGTCATCATTACTGGGCGGATGCGTTGTCCAGCCCCTTCTAAGATGGCTTGCTCGAGATCTTCCTCTGTGACATGGCTCCCTTGCTGCTCCCGTTCAGTTATCCTGCGTTGCCAGGCCTGGTTCAAGTAGACCAGCATGATAATGGCGGTTTCGACTGCCACACCCGCTAGGGCGATAAAACCAACCCCAACGGCAATCGAGAGGTTGTAGCCAAGGTAGTACATCAACCAAAGGCCACCCACGAGGGCTAGCGGCAGGGTACCGACAATGATGGCAACTTCGCCAAAGCGACGGAAACTCATGTAGAGCAGCATAAAGATGATGCCGAGTGTCACCGGGGCAACAATTTTCAGCTTCTCCATCGCGCGCTGCATATACTCGTACTGCCCCGACCAACTGATGGCATAGCCGGCTGGCAAGCTGACTTCCTCGGCAACCCGCTGGCGGGCCTCTTCGACAAAACTGCCAAGGTCTCGGCCTTCGATATCGACAAAAATCCAGCCGTTGGGGCGAGCATTTTCGGTTTTGATCATCGGAGGGCCATCCTCGTAGCGGATATCGGCGACATCAGCAAGGGTGATATGCGCGCCCAGCGGCGTAACGAGCGGCAGATTCTGCAGGCTGTATACAGAATCTCGGTAATGCTGCGGATAGCGGACATTCACCGGATAGCGCTCAAGCCCTTCCAGTGTCTCAGCGACGTTCATCCCACCGACGGCGGCACTGGTCACCTGCTGGACATCTTGGATGGATAAGCCGTAGCGAGCCGCGCGGTGACGATCGACATCGATAGTCACGTACCGTCCGCCGGCTACGCGCTCAGCGTATACCGATACAGCCCCAGGCACTTGGCCGACAACTTCCTCCAGCGATTTGCCGATTTTTTCGATGGTCTTTAAGTCCGGACCTGAAACCTTAATTCCCACCGGTGTTTTTATCCCGGTCGAGAGCATATCGATACGGGTCTTGATTGGCATAACCCACGCGTTGCTCAGGCCGGGAAATTTCACCAAGCTGTCAAGCTCGTTGCGCAATGTGTCTGTGGTAACGCCTTCGCGCCACTCACTGCGCGGTTTGAGCTGAATAAACGTTTCTATCATCGTCAGCGGAGCAGGATCGGTTGCCGTTTCGGCACGTCCGGCCTTGCCCCAAACCGTCTCGACTTCAGGGATGGTTTTGATCAGCTTGTTGGTTTGTTGCAATAATTCCCGCGCTTTACCAATCGAGATCCCCGGATAGGTTGTTGGCATGTACATCAGATCGCCTTCATCGAGCGGAGGCATAAATTCGCTGCCCATTTTGCTATACGGGTACCAGGCCGATGCCAGCAACACCAACGACATCGCGATCATGGTCTTAGGATAGCGAAGGCTCAATTTCAGCATCGGGCGGTAGCTGGCCACTAGCATACGGGTGATAGGGTTTTTCTGCTCGGGCATGATACGGCCACGAACGAAGTAGCCCATCAGCACCGGTACGAGTGTAATGGCCAACCCAGCCGCCGCTGCCATGGCGTAGGACTTAGTAAAAGCCAGTGGCGCAAACATCTTGCCTTCCTGGCCTTCCAGGGCAAACACCGGGACAAAGCTGAGGGTAATGATAAGCAGCGAGAAGAATAGGGGAGTCCCCACCTCTTCTGCAGCAGTAGCAATGATCTCCCAGCGGTTTTTGTCGGTTTCTGTGTTTCGCTCAAGATGCTTGTGAACATTTTCGATCATCACAATGGCACCATCTACCATGGCTCCAATGGCAATACCAATCCCGCCCAGAGACATGATATTGGCGTTAATACCCTGCCACTGCATGATGATGAACGCACTGAGAATACCAAGTGGCAAGCTGATCAAGATAACCAGCGAAGAGCGAATATGGAAAAGGAACAGCGCACAAACCAGCGTGACGACCACAAACTCTTTGATCAGGGTGTTGTTGAGATTATCAACTGCCGAGTCAATCAGGCCTGAACGGTCATAGGTGATGACCATCTCGACGCCATCTGGCAGCGAACGTTCCAGTTCGGCCATTTTCGTTTTGACATTGGTGATAACCTCACGGGCATTTTCCCCGTATCGCATAACGATGACACCACCGACAGCTTCACCTTCACCGTTGAATTCTGAAATACCGCGGCGCATCTGTGGTCCCATCGAGATATCAGCGATGTCACCGAGCATCAAGGGGGTGCCGGTTTCAGACAGTTTAAGTGGCAGGGCGGCAATATCTTCCGCAGAGCGCAGGTAACCCGTGGTTCTCACCATATGCTCGGCCTCTGCGACTTCGATCACTGAGGCGCCCACCTCCTGGTTGCCGCTCTGAATCGCCTGGTTGACTTGGGCCAGGGTCAGGTTATAAGCCCGCAACTTGTCAGGATCAATCTGAACCTGGTACTGGCGAACCATACCGCCGACAGTCGCCACTTCTGAGACACCATCGACAGTCTGCAGCTCGTATTTCAAGAACCAGTCCTGCAGGCTGCGCAATTCACTCAGGTCATGCTGACCGGTTTTATCCTGCAGGATATAGCTCAGCACCCAGCCAACCCCGGTGGCATCCGGCCCCAGCTCGGGTTTTGCTGCTGCCGGTAAGGAAACCTGCCCCATGTACTCCTGGACCCGGCTGCGAGCCCAGTACATATCGGTGCTGTCATCAAAGATAATGTAAACGTACGAGTCACCGAAGAAGGAAAAGCCACGAACGACCTGCGCGCCAGGGACTGCCAGCATGGCCGTCGATAGCGGGTAGGTCACTTGGTCCTCGACAACTTGTGGTGCTTGTCCCGGATAGCTGGTTTTGATGATGACCTGCACATCCGACAGATCAGGAATGGCATCGATAGGGGTTTTGTTCACCGAATAAAGCCCGCCGGCTGCCAGCATGGCCGCAGCGATGAGGACAAAGAATCGGTTGGTGATCGACCAACGGATAATTTTGTTTATCATTACTCGCCATCCTTATTGTGGTTCATCATGTCGTGACCCATCGCGCTGTGGTCCATATTGCTATGATCCATGGTGCTGTGATCCAGCATGTCGTGCCCCATCGCGCTGTGGTCCATATTGCTATGATCCATGGTGCTGTGATCCAGCATGTCGTGCCCCATCGCGCTGTGATCCATGGTGCTGTGATCCATCATGTCGTGCCCCATCGCGCTGTGGTCCATATTGCTGTTGTCCATGGTGCTGTGATCCATCATGTCGTGTCCCATCGCACTGTGGTCCATATTGCTATGATCCATATGACTGTGATCGCTCAGCACGAAATCATCGGGCAACTGTGGTTTCTCATCTGACAGGGAAACAATGAGGTATTGGTTTTTCTCTTTCTGCAGTGCAAAGCGGATCGGGGCACCTTTTGATAACGCCTTGAAGCTGACATCATTTGAGACGTCAAAGTCCATTTCCATCGCAGGCCAATTCCATTCCGGTACTGGCATATGGGATATCCGAACCCGGTTATGACCATTAGAAGCGACAAAAAGACCATCGACCATTACGGGGGCAGCTTCAGCACCATTTATCCGGCTTAGGTCGGCACTTTGTGATGATTCAGAGTCCAGCATGAATTGCGCCGATGTCACGACTCTATCTGAATCGGTCAGGCCGGCAGTCACTTCGATCCATTCACGGTTTTCCATTCCGGTTTCTATCCGGGCAGAGCGGTATTTGCCGTCTCCGAGCGCCAAGACAACACGGGTCATGTCACGGTTTCGGATCACGGCCTGGCGAGGTACGACCAGACTTTGCTGATCAGACGCTGCTTCTATTACTAACTTGGTGTACATGTTAGGTTTAAGACGCAACTCGGGGTTATCAAAGACCACTCGCACTCGCATACTACGTGTTGCCGAATTCAGTACCGGGTAGATGTAATCGACATAGCCTTGCCACTGCTCGCCTGGCAGGGCATCAATTGCCATGTTGACACGAGAGCCAACCTTCACCTGGCCTGCCTGCCGTTCAAAAACTTCGGCCTCGACCCAGACCGTATCCAGTGCACCGCCGCTAATGACGGTTTGCTGAGGTGACAAAAATGCCCCCTCGCGAATATTCAGAGCATCAATAATGCCATCAGCAGGGGCTTTAACCGCGACATGGTGAATCGGCTTGCCGGAGCGAATAACCTGGGACACCTGGGCATCATCCATGCCTAGTGCACGTAACCGCTGCTTTGCACCATTAACCATTGCATTACGGTTGGCGCGAACGGCATTGAGCAGTTCTTCCTGGGCTTTAACCCACTCAGGCGAATAGAGCGTAAAGAGTACATCTCCCTGACTGACTTTCTCCCCTGTGGTATTGACGTGCAGGCGCTCGACCCAGCCATTGACCCTCAGGTTTACCTGCCAATAGCGTTGCTGATCAAAGCTGACATAGCCCACTGTGTCCACCGGCAGCGCTAAGTTTCGATACTCTACCGGCGCGCTCTTGACGCCGAGGTTGTTCTCAACCGCAGGGTCGATAAAGACTGTTCCTGCAGGCTCATTTCCGCCCTGTAAATCTTCCTCATAGACCGGAATAAGATCCATGCCCATCGGTGATTTACCCGGTTGGTCGCGTTTGTAGTTGGGATCCATTGGGGCGACCCAGTAAAGCGGTTGCTTTTCGCCGGTATGTTCTGCATGTGCATGGGTACTATCTGCGTGTTTGCCCAACGTAAAGCCAACACCAGCACTGATGCTCAGAGCTAAAAAGGTCATAACATATTTTTTCATTATTCATGTTCCTGTTGGTATTGGCTTTAGAAGTAGCGGTTCAGATAGAAAGCCTGCTGGTTGAGGCGTTGGTGATGATCGGCTTTCACCCGTGCAAGCTCCATTTCCACGGTCAGCAGCTCATCTGAGGCTTGAATCACATCGGCGAAAGTGGCAAAGCCACTTTCATAGCTGCTTTCCACCGTGGCGAGACGTGCTTTGCTGCGTTCAATAATTTGATTTTGATAGGTATCAATTCGCTGCTGGGTGAGGGTAGTTTCCTGTTCTAGTCGAGTGATTTCTGCATGCAGTTGGCGCAGCCATGTATCGCGCTGTGCTTTGCCTGCAACCATATTGAGCTGGGCGGCATTGAGGCGTTTGTCTTGGCGCTTGTTGGTAAACAGCGGCAGATCCATCGTCAGAGACACACTGACGAGATCAGAGGCCTGACGGCCACCCATATCTTCTGCCTGGCGATAGCCATACATCATTTCGACACCAAACTCTGGCTTATAAGCCTCGTTGGCAATGTCCACATCGGTTGCGCGAAGCTCGATTAACTTGTCGAGTTGGCGAACACTCGGGTGAGACAACAACTGTTCGGGCCAGCGGTCAGGGGTTTGCAGCATTTGCTGGAGCATAGGCCATTGTGGCAAGCGGCTGGCATCAACAGAAGCAAGATCGCTACCTAGCCATTCGGTCAGGCGTGCCAGTTGGACCTGCTGAAGTTGCTTGTTTGCCAGTAACTGTTGCTCGATACGTCCTTGGCTAATTTCAACGGCTAATACCGCTTCAGCTTCGGCCTTATTCCCCAGGGCATAAGACTCGGTTACCTCGCTATGCTGGCGTTCCAAGAGGTTTTGGCGGGACAGCAGCAACTCATGGGATTGCCGCAGATAATATAGCTCAATCCACAGTTCCGTAATTGTTCGTGATAGTTCGAGGGCCCGAAGCTCCATGGCGAGCTCCATGCTGTCAGCTTCGATGCCGCCACGTGATTCCTGCAAGGCGAGGGTATTTCCCCGCGAGAAGGTCTGCATCAAGCCGACGGAGACACTTGTCATCATGTCGTCATTCAGGGAGAAACTGTCCACCGGCAGACCGCCCACGCCGACTTTCAGCTTGGGATCCATCCATTGACCGGCGGCAACCGCACTCTCGCGTAGCGCTTGAGATTGGTAATCCAGCTGTAGCCGGGTGGTATCTTGCTCGATGGCAATATCAACTGCCTCATAGAGAGTCAGCGAGGCCAATGCAGCTGGCACACTCAGCAGCGTACCGCAAAGCGCTGCGGCTAAATTTAGGTATCGGATTTTCATGACTATTCATTTTATTTAGTGAATAACAGACGAACTGATGCCGTGGCATTCAATACGCCATTGATAAATAAGTGAACAGTTAGGCTATTGGAGGCCGATACAGGTTATTAGGCGAGGCCGACAGATAGAAAGAAACGGCAGAGGACGGGCGTTGGCCACTGAAATTGAAATTCGGCATTTTGACGATGGTGTGGGTAAATGCCGCAGATGAAAAGTTACAAGGCGTGATCAGGCAACATTCTTGCAATCCATCGTGAGGGCAGCTGTTTGTCATCGGCTCTGCATGGCTGTTGCTTGAAGAACTTTGATGTGAAGCGTTATGGTGCAAGGAGGCGTCATGGTGGTCACAATGAGTGTCAGCCCCATGGCAATCGCTTGGATTAATGGCTGTAATGTGTGGCGCTAAATCGCTGGTTTCATAACTGACAGGTGTAGCAGCGACTCCCCCCGAAAGGGAGATTGTCAGCAGCAACAACAGTGTGATGAAACGAGGAAAACGCATTAAATAAAGCCTGTGCCAAATTCGCTGGAAATTATAAACCTTACTGCTGGGTGTGAGTCAAATCGCCCTGCCAGGTTAAAATCTGACTTTATGACGGCCTTTTATTTTAGCGTGAAAGAAATAGATGTTTTTAAGGTTATGAATTTTAATGGTTTTATTTGATTTCCTGAAAGGCGCAATACACTTTTATGTCTTAAGCACTCATCGGGAATTACTGAATTGATGTTGCTGGGTAATACTTTCTAACACTTTGTTGAGTTTTGTTGCGCTTGCGTGGCAATGATAAAGTTCATGATGGCTTTCAGATAGTTGGTTATCTTCAGCCTCGCAGCAATAAAATAACAACGCCCCGGCAAATCGGGGCGTTGTTTATCGGTTTGTGTAGGAGAAACCTTATTGGTCGTAGCTCGCTTCGCGAACTTTGGCTTCTTGTTCCCATTTAGGCACGACAGTGTTCAGGAAGTCTTCTTTCTCCTGGTTCATTGCGTCCATATCCATGCCAAGTGCTTGTTGGGCTTTGAGCTTGGTGGAAATATCAGGAATTTCCACAGGCTCCGTAATGCCCTTGGTTGCCAGCAGGCGAACCACTTTGGCGCGGGCATCGGCCGCTTTATCCAACGCAGTGCCCAGAACGCGAAGCGCGACCTCTGGAGCGTGCATGTGAACACCGTGTGAGGCAATCGCGTAATCCCAGCGCCATTGTGCGTGGCGTATATCTGTCAGGATTGGCTTCATCTCTTCCTCGGTCGCGCCGGCATCCCAAGCGGCTTTGGCTTCGAAGTGGGCGGCAACAATTTGCTTCTCGGTGCGCAGCTTCATTTCCAGTACTTGCGCCTTACGAGTTGAGACAATGCCCTGCAGGGTTTCTTTATCCTGGGTATGGCAGTTGGCACAAGTATCTTCGAAGCGGTCGAATGGGTTACCCACTTTGTGGTCGGTAAATACGACGCCGTCTTCATTCTGTACTTTCGGCATATGACAGTCGATACAGGTTACGTTGTTCTTGCCGTGGATACCGTCGCGCCACGTTTCGTACTCTGGGTGCTGGGCTTTGATCATTGGGGCTTTCGATAGGCCGTGGGTCCAATCACTGAAGCCGAGGTTATCGAAATACACTTCCATCTCGTCAACACCGGTGCCCATATCCCATGGGAATTTCACTGAGTTGTGGCTTTGTTTCTGGAAATAGTATTCCACGTGGCACTGGCCGCAGACCTGGGCCTGCTGGTCAAGGCGCGAACCGTCTTCAAACTTCTTGCCGATCGCTTCCATCGCGCGGGCCGCGTATGGGCGTGACAAGGCTAGGGCCGGTTTGCCCTGTTTGAAATCTTCGCTGTTGGTATTGTGGCAGTCAGCACAGCCGATAGTGTTGCTGATCTCCGAGCCCAAGCGTGCCCACTTGCCTTCGAAATAGCCATCTTCACCGCGCTCGTCAATCACCCGGGCAACGTCGGGGCTCTTACAGCTCCAACAAGCCATCGGCATCGGGCCCGATTTTTCATCCTGAGGGCCGCCAGTACGAAGCGTTTCACGAACATCTGTCAACGCATAGTAGTGGCCTCGGGCTTTGTTGTAGTCTTTAGCAAAGCCATAGCCAGCCCATAGGATGACCATGTTCGGATCACCTTCCAGGGCATCTTCGATGTCTTTACTTTCCTTGGTAGCTTCCCATGTTTTGAACTGATCGACATGGTCAGCGGCAAAGGTTTCGTTGCGTGCTTCAATTCTTTCTTTTTCTGCAGGTTGCTCGCTAGCTAATGCATTGCCAGAAAGAAATATTGCAGACAGTAATGCTGCAACAGCGGCAGTATTTCTCGTCCATTTATTACTCACGATGTGCACTCCATAATTCTTGTTGTAAATAGAGCCAAGCGTTGTGAATGCGGCTTTTCGATGCAAACAGAATCAGAGTTCTAAATAAGAATATCAGAAAGGTTAAAAACTGAGATAAAAGCGATTTCTTTTTTTGTTGTGGATCAAAAGGGAAAAGTGAATAACGCGAGCTAGATTAATAATTTACCCATATACCCCTAAGGGGGTATTTACATAACCCTTTGGGATGGTGTGGGTGTTCTGGTTTAAATTTATTTTAAAACAACATGTTAGGGAGGGTTTTGCTGTTGATCTAAATCAGTAAAAGTTCATATTCAATACTGCTTTTGGTGTATTTGTTATTTGTCGCATATTTTCACATCCTGAAATATAGTTTAATACGTTTGTTGAGCGTTGTGGCTTAAGAATGATGCAAATAAGAATTGATTTCAAGTGCAATGGATTATTAATTGCAAAAATCAAGGGGCACGTATGTGCCTGATTTGTATTATCAGCACCGGTTACTTTTTGATTTTAATAAAAAAGTAATTGTGGAAGATGAAAAGGTGAAAAATGGGCAATCATAAAGTAGCCCTGAATAGCATGCTGACATTGTTTGTCGCTATGTGTATTTGGGGTTTCTCAATCAATGTTGCCGCAGACTCCCAAAGCACAGAAGCCACAGCAGCCAATCCTTCTGTAACCACTTCGGAGTCCGGCAGACATGTCGTTGAATTCATCCGTGACCGGGATTACGCCTGTACCCAGTGTCATAAAGATGAACAAGACGTTCTCAGCGGCGCACACAGCGACGCCATCAATCCGCACACAAACCGTGATGTGACCTGCGTGGATTGCCACAGCAATGTAGGCAAGGATCACCGCAATGGCGCAAAAGAGGTAACCAAGTTTGCTCCTGCGCAGTCTGTTGCCGGTACTGAAAAACCTGCCGCCGATGTCGCCTGGATCACGCAGCAAAACGAAACCTGTGTGAACTGTCATGAGGCTGAGAACCTGCGTGAAGCAAACTGGACCCACGATGTCCACGCGTTGGATCTCTCATGTGCTTCTTGCCACAACATCCACCCAACATCTGATCCGATGAAAGGTATCGAGAGAAAGCCAAGAATCAAGCTTTGTGTCGATTGCCATTCTGATCAGACAAAAGCAAAAAAGTAGGGGAGAGTGTATGACGTGTTCAAGACGTAACTTCCTGGCCGGTGCCGGGGCAGTTATCTTCACTACCGGGGTGGCAGCCTCTAACCTCGTTGGCGGTCGCAAGACACTGGCGGCGACCATGGAAGATGGGGTGAAGCGCTACGGTATGGTTCACGACGAAACATTGTGTATCGGTTGTACCGCCTGTACCGATGCCTGCCGTGAAGTCAATAATGTGCCTGAAGGGGTTTCGCGACTGGAGATCGTTCGCAGTGAGCCACAGGGCGAATACCCGAATGTTGACTATCAATTTACCCGTATCTCTTGTCAGCATTGTGATAACGCACCGTGTGTTCATGTATGCCCGACGGGAGCCGCGTTCAAAGATGAAGAAACTGGTATTGTTGCCGTTAATAACTTCAAATGTGTCGGCTGTGGCTATTGTTTGGCAGCATGCCCTTATCAGGTGCGCTTCTTCCACCCTGAAACTAAATCAGCGGATAAGTGCGACTTCTGCCGTGAAACCAACCTCAAGGAAGGCAAACAACCGGCATGTGTTGAGTCATGCCCAACCAAGGCACTGACCTTCGGCGATTTGAATGATCCTAACAGTGAAATCAGCCAGCTCATCACGCAGAAGCCGGTCTACCGACAAAAAGTCGAGCTCGGCACCGCGCCTAAGATGTATAAGGTGCCACATGGAAAAGGGGAGATAAAAGGATGAGTACGACATTTGCAGATGCCTTTTATTTTGACTCGCTGGTCTGGGACTGGATCATTGCGGTCTACCTGTTCCTGGCGGGGATGTCAGCTGGTGCGGTGATGATTGCAATTTACCTCAAGCGTAAGGTGATCGAAGGTTATCCGGCCAGCAACGGTATTATCAAAGCGACGGCGATCCTGGCGCCATTCGGGATCATCGTGGGGTTGTTGATCCTGATCTTCCACCTGACCAAGCCGTGGTCGTTCTGGAAAATCATGATTTTCTACAACCCGACCTCAGTGATGTCGATGGGTGTAGTACTGTTCCAGGTTTACCTGGTTGTCCTGTTCGCGTGGCTTGCCATTATCTACAAGAACGAGCTGCTGGACTTGCTGGGTGAAAAATTGCCAATTGTTGGCAAGGTCTTGAAAGTACTTGATCGTTTCGAAAACAGCATTGAGCTGTTCCTTGGCTTCCTGGCCTTGGTTCTGGCGGCCTACACCGGCTTCCTGCTGTCGGCGCTACAGACCTACCCGATGCTGAACAACCCCGTGTTGCCGATCTTGTTCCTGTTCTCGAGCCTGTCCTCCGGTGCCGCGGCCTGCTTGCTGTTTGGTGTGGTGGTATTCAAAGAGTCAGCGACAAGTGCCAGTGTAGGCTGGGTGCACAAGTTTGAGCGCCCGGTGGTGATGTTCGAGCTGTTTGTGATTTTTGCACTGTTTACCGGCTTGTATTTCGGTGGTGGCCAAAGCCAAGCTGCAGCCATGGCTGCTATTGGCGGCGGTTTCTGGGCCAGTTGGTTCTGGTACGGCGTGATTGGCATGGGGATGTTGGTGCCGCTTGGCTTGAATGCGGTTAGCCCTGCCGGTGTCAAACACAACAAAGCCTTTATTATGCTGGTGACGACCCTAAGTTTGATCGGTGTACTGATGCTACGTACGTTTGTGCTGTATGCTGGACAAATGACAACCTTATAGGTTGCGGAAGAAATGAATAAAATCGCCACAGCCCGTGCTGTGGCGATTTAGTAACAAGGAATATAGATGCTCCCTGAAGTTGGACATTTTTCGTTAATCCTCGGTATGGTGTTTGCCTTGCTCGGAGCCACTGTGCCGGCTATCGGATTAGTCAGAAAGGATTCATACCTTACTCGCTATGCATGGCCATTAAGTTATGGCGCCTTTGCTTTTGTCGGTATATCGATTGTCCTGTTGGGCATGAGTTTCGCCCTGGATGACTTTTCGGTCGCCTACGTTGCCCATCACTCCAATACCCAATTACCCATTTTCTTCAAGCTCGCTGCCGTATGGGGCGGTCACGAAGGCTCGTTCCTGTTCTGGTTATTTTCCCTGACGCTCTGGAGTGCCCTGGTCGCGCGGTCGTGCCGCAGGTTGGATGAGGCCTTTATTGCCAGGGTGCTGGTGACCTTATCCGGGCTGGTTTTCTTATTCAGCTTGTTTGTGGTTCTTACTTCAAACCCATTCGAGCGCTTGTTCCCGATACCGCTGGAAGGGCGCGATTTGAACCCGATGCTGCAGGATGTCGGGCTGATCTTCCATCCACCTATGCTGTATTTGGGCTATGTCGGCTTTGCCGTCAGTTTTGCCTTTGCCATTGCCGCCTTGACCGGCGAACACGGTAAGGGTGACTGGGCGAAATGGAGCCGGCCATGGACGCTGGCGGCCTGGGTATTCCTTACCGGTGGCATCGCGCTAGGCTCGTGGTGGGCATACTACGAACTCGGCTGGGGGGGCTGGTGGTTCTGGGATCCGGTTGAAAACGCCTCGTTGATGCCATGGCTGACGGGAACCGCACTGATCCACTCACTGATGATCACCGAATACCGCAAGGCATTGTCAGGCTGGAGCTTGCTGCTGGCGATTGCTACCTTTTCGCTCAGTTTGTTAGGCACCTTTATTGTTCGTTCTGGGGTACTGACATCCGTCCATGCATTTGCTGTCGACCCGACTCGCGGCGTGACCTTGCTCGCTATGCTGGCCTTGATCCTGATCGTTGCCTTGTCACTGTTTGCGATCCGCTCTGGCCGCTATTTTGTGGCAGCCAACTTTGGCTTCTTGTCGAAGGAAGCTATGTTCATGGTGGGAAACAGCTTGTTTGTGGTCTCGATGCTAACCGTACTGCTGGGAACCTTTTATCCATTGGTGTTCCAAGCTTTGGGGCTCGGCAATATCTCCGTCGGCGCACCCTATTTCAACGCGATGTTCGTGCCGATGAGCTTTATCCTGTTCCTCTTTATGGGGCTTGGGGTAGTGATCCGCTGGCACAAGGTAGGGTTGGAAGATGTGATCACCCGAGCCTTGGCGCCGATGTCGGTGTCTATCGTGATGGGGGTCGCGCTGTCGGTATTGTTTGAGCGAGGGATCAACCTTACCGTCTGTCTGGCGTTCATCACGGCTATCTGGATCGCGCTCAGTGCCCTGCAAGCGATGTACATCCGTATCCATGCCCGTCGGGCAAAGGGCATGCGAGGTGTGGTTTGGAAGCAAGCTGCCATGGTAATCGCCCACATCGGTGTCTCTGCCACGATTATCGGTGCCACTCTGGTGAGTCACTACGATCAGGAAATTAGCAGCAAGATGGGGCCAGGCGATGCCGTTTCGCTGGATGAGTATCACTTTACCTACCAGCAAACCGACCTGCTGGTCGGGCCGAACTACACCGCCGAACAGGCGCAAATCACCGTGAGCAAAGACGATCGATTGATTGCGACCATTCGCCCCGAGCGCCGTCACTATACGGTACGCACCATGAACATGAGTGAACCGGGTATTGCATGGTTCTGGCACGGTGATATCTATATCACGCTCGGCGAGAAGCTTAACCGCACCGACTATGCGGTGCGGATCCAATACAAGCCTTATGTACGTTGGTTGTGGGTTGGGAGTATTTTGATGATGGTTGGCGGGGTCATAGCGGTAGGCAGCTTGGCTGGCAAGCGGGTTTCGCATAAGCGTCATCAACCGAAAAAATCTGAAACGATAGTGATTTGGAAGTAGTGGTGGACAAGATATGAGATTGACGAGCCGATACCTTCCTCTGGCTGTTGTCTTGGTGATTCTGGCAGTGATTAGCTTGGCGGTGATGCTTACCCAAGATAACCAGACGTCAAAACTTGAGGAGAAGCCAGTGCCAGCTTTTAGCTTGCCGCGGCTGGATACGCCGGGTGTGGCGGATGAAACCTTGCTGGCGGGACAACTGCATTTGCTCAATGTCTGGGCTTCTTGGTGTGCCGTATGCAAAAGCGAGCATCAGTTTCTGATGCAGCTGGCGCAGCAAGGGAATGTTGCCATTGTGGGGCTCAATTATCGGGACAACCGCCAATCGGCAATGCGTGAATTAACCCAAAGTGGCAACCCTTACCAAGCGGTGTTGTTCGATCCCAAAGGAGCCCTTGCATTGGATTTGGGCGTATACGGCACCCCGGAAAGTTACCTTATCGATAACCATGGCATGATCCGGTACCGCTATCTTGGTCCACTGGATGAAGGCGTATGGCAACGTGAGTTCGTCCCGGTGATTGAGCGCTTGCAGCAGGAAGAGGCCACTAATGGTTAGCAATGTGGTTAGTCAAATAAAAACGGTGCTGCTGGTTCTGAGCATAGGGTTACTAGTCACGGCTATGCCGGTGGTGGCACAGTCGGATCAGATTTTTGTCGCTGCCGATACACAGTTAGTCGAATCCGTGGAGACGTTTCGCTTTCGCTCTTCTGCCGAGCAGCGGCGGGCAATCGAGCTATCACGCCGCTTGCGCTGCCCGCAATGCCAGAACCAGAACCTGATTGAGTCGAACTCGCCAGTGGCGAAAGACTTGCGGTTCAAGGTCTATCAAATGGTTGATGCCGGACGCAGTGACGAGGAGGTGATTGAGTTTATGACGTCACGGTTTGGCGATTTTGTGTTGTATAAGCCACGTTTGAACCCGCAAACGTATTTATTGTGGGGGGGGCCATTCTTATTGCTCGCCCTGTTTGGCTCAATTATCTGGAGCACGATTAGACGCCAGCAGCGGGCAAGGGAGTAGGTGCTCGCTTCGTGGTGAGCTTTCTGCCAGTAAAGGGAAAATACGAGTGTGGACACTGTATTTTCCCTTTTTCGTTTTAGTTGTGACTGCCTGCTAGCTGCCGAGACTTCATTGATAGCTTTAATTTTCTTGAAAGCAACACCAGCGCACATGGCAGCAGCCAACTGGCATTTGCCGAGTACAGCGGAAGCCATTTGTTAAAGCTGTCGTCCATCGTACTTGGGACAACATCAAGGATACTGGCGGCGTCGATGCTGCCGAAGATGAAAGCGATAGCGATGGCGGCCATATAGGTGTTGCGGTACTTGGTTTGGCCCGGGTAGAACAGCGCACAAAGGATCAGGGCAATAGCAACGGGGCACAGCACCAGGATAGCCGGCAGGCTCAGGGCCAGAATTTGATCAAGCCCGACATTGGCGATAATACCGGTCAGAACCACAACAATCGTGGCGGTACGGCGGAACGGGACACCGAAGGTTTCTTGGTAATACTCGGTACAGGCGTTAGTCAGACCAACCGTTGTCGTCAGGCAGGCCATGATAATGATTGCAGCCAGCAGCAATTGTCCGTACTCACCAAAATGGTATGCAACATAAAGGCTTAGCAGTTCACCACCATTGCTTGCTCCTGCTGCGATAGGGCTGGAAGTGGCACCGACATAACCCATCGCCAAGTAACATGCCCCCATCAGAACGATATAAATCAAAGATACTTTGAACGTCGATTTTCCTACCGCTTTTTTGTCGGTTACCCCTTTGTTGTTAATGGCTTTGATGATCACCCAGCCAAAGCCGACGGCAGCGATGGCATCCATTGTCATATAGCCCTGTACCAAACCTTGGGTAAAAGCAAAATCGACATATTCACCCTGTGGTGCGAGTGGTGCAGATAGCGGGTTGACCACAGCGGTGATAGCCAGTATGCAAAGCATGATGATCAAAAGTGGTGTCATGATCTTGCCGATATAGTCAACCAGCTTACCCGGGTGAAAGGCCAGTAGTAAGGTCAGGCTACAAAAAAAGAGGGAAAAGAGTGGTAGCTGCTCGCTATCGACAAACGGGTTGATCCCCATTTCATAAGCAACGGTAACGGCGCGGGGCATACTGAATGCCGGGCCAACGGCGGTAAGCAGGGCAACCCAAATCAGGGTGGCGAGCCAGCTTGGCAACGGGTTTGTCAGCTGTTTGCTATCGCTCAAGCGGCCAAAAACAATCAGGGTCAGGGCGGGTAACCCGACAGCCGTAACCAGGAAACCAATCATGGCGGGCAGCAGCTGGGTGCCGGCTTCCAAGCCGAGGAAAGGGGGAAAAATGATGTTGCCAGCGCCGAGGAACATGGCGAAGGTCATCAAGCCGATGGCAAGTGTATCGTTAGTCTTCATTGGACGAACCCTGTGTTTGCTTTTAATTCTTGGGACCGTCAGGGGCTGGGAAGATAAACGTATTGATATGTTGATTCTCCGTCAGCCTGGCTGACGGAAATAGCCGCCAGCCTAGATAACGATGACTAGGACGACGACAGAGACGACAGATTGTGTTGCACGCAAAACCGCACGTTTGGCATAAGCCAAAACGGTAGTAGCAGCGGTTTGAGAGAGAAGATCTAGCATTGAGCTTTTCCTAGTGCGAAACAACAATAAGTCTGGGTAACTCGATGTTACTTGGGTATACAACATATAAGCATTTTTCTGAGCTGTAAACATGGGAAGTGAAAAAAGTCACAAAATTTAGTGATTGGTAAATATTATCCTGCCCACACGGAACTGGCTGACGGTTTGTATTGCCATGTGGCAATTGGGCGGAGTTTTACCGGCTGATGCGATAGTGCCGGGTGGCCGCAAAAAAGCATACCGCCCTTGTTATCTCAAGGGCGGTTTTGTGTATTTTGGTTGGGTTTTCGGCGACGTTATGCTTTATTTCGCCGGAGTAGATGCCACCGGCTTGCTACGGTTCCCCAGTGATACATTAGCCAGAAAGCTAAAGAGCAGGGTTGTCAGGCACGGGAGTAGCCAGCTGGCATGGGCGGCATAGAGCGGCAAGAAATCCGTGAGAGTACTCTCCCATTGTGCCGGGATCAGACCGAGAATATGCAGGGTATCGATGCTACCAAATACCAGCGTAACAGAAACTGCCGCGACAAAGATGGCGCGCTGAGACGAAGCGGGCTTCACGACCAGTGCCGTAATAACCAGTGCAATGGCAACTGGGCAGAGCACCAATATCACTGGCAGGCTGATCTGGAGGATTTGATCCAGGCCGAAGTTGGCAAGCAAGCCTGTCAGGGCACAAACGATAGTTGCCGTGATAGAAAAAGGGGCATTGAATGTTTGCTGGTAGTACTCAGCACAGGCATTTGTCAGGCCGATTGTAGTGGTCAGGCATGCCATCACTATGATGATCGCGAGTAATAACTGTCCTTGTAGGCCAAACAGGTTTGCCACATAGCGCGTGAGGATCTCACCACCGTTGGTTGCATCGCTGGCAACAGCGGATGAGGTTGCACCGACATAAGCCATTGCCAGGTAGCACGCCGACATCAGAGCGGCATAGATCAGAGTAACTTTTACAGTACTGGTAAACAATCCGTTAGTTGAAGTGGCTCCCTTGTCTTGAATGGTCTTGATGATCACCCAGCCAAAGCCAACCGCAGCGATAGCATCCATGGTCATATAACCCTGAATAAGCCCCTGGGTGACAGCTTGATGCTGATAGGCAGCGCTTGGTAGGGTCATTGGGCTGATGGGTGAGACAACGGCCGAGATTGCTAGTACTGCCAGCAGTAAAACCAGTAGTGGTGTCATCACTTTACCGATGTAATCGACTAACTTACCTCGCTGGAAAGCAAGCAGTAGGGTGACTGTCACGAAAACCAACGAAAACGGCAGTAACAGGTCATTTGAGGCAAATGGAGCAATACCCATCTCATAGGCAACGGTTACTGCGCGAGGCATACCAAATGCTGGCCCGATGGCAGTAAACAGCAAGACCCAAAAGCCGGTGGCCATCGGTTTTGGCAAAGCGGCGGTAAGCTGCTGGCTATGGCTCAGGCGACCCATGACGATCAGTGTCAGGGCTGGTAGACCGACAGCGGTAACGAGAAAGCCAAGCATGGCAGGAAAATATTGTGTACCGGCTTGAAGGCCAAGAAAAGGGGGAAAGATGATGTTTCCGGCACCAAGAAACATCGCAAAAGTCATTAGGCCAATCGCCAAGGTGTTTTGTTTAGTCATTCGGACAAGTCCTCTAATAGACATCAGTTATTGTTATGGACCGTCAGAAAGGCTGAAGAAAAACAGGTGGGTAAAGACATTGCTCCCCGTCAGCCTGGCTGACGGGTGAATAGCCGCCAGCCTAGTTAATAATCACTAGAATAGCAGCAATAATATTATGCGATACGAATGTTCCGCCTGTAGTCATAACAGGTTTGCAAACTGGGCGTTGGCAAGTTGTTTGATTAGCGAAATGAAACACGGCGTTTTCCTGAACATAAGTATCGAAGTCACTTACAACATATAAATAAAAAACTGTGTTGTAAATACCTTGCAGGCAAAAATAATGCACTTTTTTGCATGGGTAGATACCTTGGCTGTTTTACGGCTAAGGTATGGGTATTCTGTCCATTGCGTTGTGGGGGGAGGGGTGAGATAGTAACAATAAGATGATTATTAAAGGTTATTTATGTTAAAGGCGATACACCATGCCGCGATTATCTGCTCAGACTACTCAAGGTCAAGAGCCTTCTATGTCGACATCTTGGGATTGAAAGTGTTGGCTGAGCATTACCGCGAAGCACGAGATTCATGGAAGCTGGACTTGCAACTGCCCGACAACAGTCAGATAGAGCTGTTTTCTTTTCCGAATCCGCCGGAAAGACCAAGTTTCCCAGAGGCACGAGGGTTACGCCATTTGGCGTTTGTGGTCGACTCCGTTGAACGGGTGTCAGAGTATCTTGAATCGAGAGGAGTAGAAGTGGAGCCAATCCGTATCGATGAATATACAGGAAAAACGTATACGTTCTTTCAAGACCCGGATGGACTGCCGCTGGAATTATACCAAGCCTAAGCGTGATAGGCGGCAGTGAGAGAAATCAGCAGAGGATACCGGTGAGCAATCCAGCAAAAACCAAGCTGGCCACACCGTAGAACCCGAATTCGATGCGAGATTCAACCAGGCTACTCCCTTCAGCAGGGCGCTTCAGCGTCGCCATGGTAAAGAAAGAACCGCCAGCCAAGCCAAGGAGCAGTACGATCAAGGCAAATAGCGTGCCTTCGATGAGGTAAGTAAAATTCATAAACAGGCCTAATCCTTTGTGGCACGTGAAATGACGCAGTGATAATACACACCTTGATTTGTCAGGCAAAGTTTTTTGATAGTAAACCCTATAAAAAACAGGGTATTAGACGATTATGTTGTGCGTGTGAATGAATAGGCAGCAATAGGCTTATTGCTGCCTGAAATATCATCGCCGCGAAGGCTAGAAAACGAACGTGGCGAAGCGCCTTCTCTAAGGGGATAGCCCTAGAGGTACGATTGATGCCGAGTTAGAAGCGGGTTTCTACCAACCGAGAGACTTGGTAATCTCCATCGGCAATGCAGATGTATTTCCACTTATCAAAAGTCAGGCATGGATGTGAGGTAGAAAATGCAATTACATCGCCAACACGCAGGTCGTAGCCGTCGGGAACGGTGACAAACGTGTGCTGATCCATAATCGCAGTGGCTTCCAACCCCTTCACTTCAATCTGCTCGCCATTGCGGTAGCCCCGCTCTGGAATAGGCAGACCTGCATCAAACGCCACATCACGCTTGCCAAGGCCGATCACTGCTTTGTTTAGTTCCGGACGGGAAATCACATACGCCCACACTTCCAGTGCCGATTCAAGATCGCCACCCAAATCACAGGCATAACCTTGGTTTACTTGCGCCCTTGCCATGACATTTTTTTGGGCATCTTGGTAGATCCCGGTATCGTGGATGAGGTAACAGCCAGGGCGGATGATTGCCAATAGGTGTTGGCACTGGGCAAAACTCTCAGCCACAACGTCATACCAAGCAGAGCCTGCGCCAGTCACGATAGGGCTATCAAGTGCGATTAATCCCTCTTCCTTTAGCTGTTCGACCGTCTTGACGGTAGTTGCCAAGAATTCACGGATAGCTTGTTCGGCATTGTCGCCGTGGATCACCCCTTCATACACTTCAATACCGGCCAGGCAAATCCCATCTAGGCTATCGATGTGTTGGGCCAGTGAAACAACCTGCTGCGGAGTACGGCAACCGCAACGACCGCCTTCAACCCCAAATTCGATCAGCGCATGTACGGTAACGCCGGTGCCAGCAAAGAACGCAGACAGTTGGTCGGCATTCTCTTTGGAATCCACACAGCAATAGAATGTCACGTCATGCTGGGTTAGAAGACGCTTGATGATTGCCATGTTGGCCTTACCCACCAATTGATTGGCCATCATGATCTGTTTGGCACCAGCTGATGCTGCCACTTCGGCATGTGGGGCCGTGGCGACAGTCAGACCCCAAGCGCCAGCTTCAAGCTGCTGCTCAAAGAATGCGGGTGTCATGGTTGTCTTGCCATGTGGAGACAGTTTGACGTTGTGGTGCTCGGCAAACTGTTGCATCCAGTTTAGGTTGTTATCAATCGACTGCTGCTTGATAACGGCTGCAGGCAGGCTGATTTCTTCGTTAATTAGGCTGTATTTTCCCTCCGTTTTTTCATCCACCCATATCCCTTTGGTACCTACGGGAAATTTTTTGTGATGAATATCTTGGTATTTACTAACATGCTTTTTATTTGCTTGGGTCATTTATTATTCTCCTAACATAGCTCTCAGGGCTTGTTATTACTGCGTTTTAGCATGGTGATAATATTATTGGTGTTAGAAAGTATCAAACATTGCTGAGCGATTTGTGCTGTTTCTCACTGTTTTGAACCTGCCCTGAAATTACTATTTGCCCTGTCGAGAGAAAGGTGAAAGCCGTGACTATCGAAGTCGATATTGTTTCAAGAATTACCGAGCGCTTCTCGCAATTGCGGGATGCTGAGAAGAAAGTCGCCATGTTGGTGATTGATGATTTGGCCGCAGCATCGGGTTACAGCATTACTCAAATGGCCGAAGAAGCCGGAGTGAGTGAGGCAACCATTACCCGCTTTGCCAAAGCGGTTGGCTGTAAGAATGTGCGGGATCTGAAGCTGAAATTAGCTCAGTCACTTGCCATCGGTCAGCGATTCATTCATGAGTCGCCGGATCAGTCGGGGATCCAAGGGGTTTATGAGTCGATCAAAAATGTGATCAACATAAACCGCAAAGTGGTCAACGAGCAGGATGTGGCTTCTGCAGTAGATATGCTGCAGAACGCCCGACAAATTTTGGCCATTGGTATGGGTGGTGGCTCAACCATGTTGTCGCAGGAACTGCAGTTTCGCTTGTTCCGCCTCGGCTACCCGGTTACGGCCTACAACGATGGCCTGTTGGCGAGAATGGTGGCTTCCACTGCCGATGCCAATGATGTGATGGTGGTGATTTCCGCGACCGGTTACACGCCAGAAGTGGTAGAGCCGGCATCGATTGCCAAACAATATGGTTTGAAGGTGATAGCCATAACGCCTAAGGAATCACCGCTGGCTGAGGTCAGTGATTTGGTTCTGCCGGTTGTCACCAAAGAGACCGATTTTATCTACAAACCGTCGGCATCACGTTACGCCATGATGGCGTTGATCGATGTGCTGTCAACGGAGTTGGCCTTGAGCCATAAACGCCGGACCCGCGATAAGCTGCGCCGCTTGAAACTGGCATTAGACAGTCATCGTGGTGGAGAGGATAGACAGCCTCTCGGCGATTAACACAACCTGTCCGAACAGTTCGGATTAACGGTTGTGCAGAATTAGCGTCATAAAGAAGGAAGTTTCATGCAGTTCGATACCGTTTTCCGAAATGTTCAAGTTGTTGATGGCTCGGGTAGTGAGCCTTACAACGCCGATGTTGCTATTACAGGGGATCGTATTGCAGCCATAGGGGATTTAGCCGGGTGCGAAGCCTCACAGATCATCGATGGCCATGGCAAGGCGTTAGCGCCGGGTTTTATCGATGTGCACACCCATGACGATACCAATGTGATCCGTTATCCCGACTGTTTGCCGAAGATCAGCCAAGGTGTCACCAGCGTCATCGTTGGTAACTGCGGGATCAGTGCCTCACCAGCAACGCTGGCCGGTGATCCGCCGGATCCGATGAACCTGCTGGGCAAGCAGCAAGACTTTAAATACCCGACATTCGCTTCCTATGCCGAGGCCGTCACGGCAGCAGAGCCTGCTGTCAATGTTGCTGCGCTGGTGGGCCATACCACACTGCGCAACAACGAGATGGATGATTTGTATCGTGCAGCGTCCAGCGATGAAATTGCAGCGATGAAAGCCAAGCTGCACGAGGCGATGGAGCAGGGCGCTTTAGGTTTAAGCTCTGGCTTGGCTTATGCCTCAGCCAAACAAGCGCCGACAGAGGAAGTGATGGCCCTTGCTGAGGAGCTGGCCGAGTTTGACGGGATCTATACCACCCATATGCGGACCGAGTTCGAGCAGATCCTCGAGGCGATGAAAGAAGCCTTTGCCACCGGTAAGCATGGCAAGGTGCCAGTGGTGATTTCTCACCTCAAATGTGCTGGTGCCGGTAACTGGGGACGCACAGTTGAAGTGCTTAATGTAATGGAAAAAACAGCCAAGCACCAAGATGTTGCTTGTGATTGCTACCCCTATTCGGCGAGCTCGTCGACACTCGATCTCAATCAGGTCACCGACGAAATCGATATCTTCATTACCTGGTCAGAGACGCACCCTGAACACGCAGGAAAAATGCTCAAGCAAATTGCTGAAGATATGAACCTGCCCCTGATGGAGGCGGCCAAGCAACTTCAGCCAGCCGGCGCGGTGTACCACTGCATGGACGAAGCCGATGTCGAGCGGGTACTGAAATACCGATTAACCATGGTGGGCTCCGATGGCCTGCCGAATGACCCGCACCCACACCCTCGTTTGTGGGGCTCCTTTCCACGGGTGCTGGGCTATTACAGCCGTGAACGCCAGTTGTTCTCACTGGGCCAGGCGATTCACAAAATGACAGGCATGTCGGCCAAGCGCTACTGCCTTAAAGACCGGGGAGAAATTCGCGAAGGGGCTTATGCCGATATCGTGATGTTTGACCCGAACACCATTATCGATGTTGCAAGTTTCGAAAATCCGATTGCAGCAGCGAAAGGGATTGACGTGGTCATGGTCAATGGCTGCATCAGTTATCAAAACGGGCAGGTGAGTACTAACCGCCATGGCCGTTTCTTATACCGTCATCAGGACTAAACCTCCTGTGACAGCAAATTGAACTAAGTAACACAACGTTGGAGAAAGAAATTATGACTATCACACGCTACGGCATCGAAGGCGGTACAGGCACTGGCGGTCAGCACCTACCTTTTGCACGTGCAACTCAGGCGGGTGGTTTCCTGTATGTCTCTGGTCAAACACCAATGACAGACGGCGAAGTGGTTGAAGGTGGCATCATCGAGCAGTCTCGCCTGGCGATTCAGAACTGTGTCGACATTATGGAAGAAGCGGGCTACGGCCTAGAAGACGTAGTACACGTAAAAGTGGTACTGACTGACTCTCGTTACTTCCAGTCATTCAACAAAGTGTTTAAAGAGTTTTTCGGTGAGCACCCACCAGCGCGTATCTGTATGGTATGTGACCTGGTCGTCGACGTAAAAGTTGAGGTGGATGTGACGTGCTACCGCGAAGATCGCCGTTAATTCAGGCATTATCTTCGGGCCCCGCATAAAACAAACAAGCCGCGGGGCCAGCTGAAGCCCAATTGACAAGCGATGCCACAACGGAAGTTGGCGGGCTATTACAACAAATGCCAAAGACATAGAGCCGAAAGGCCAAAGAAAAAAGGTTGGCAAAGTACCAACCTGAAAAAAGCAAAATACTGAATGATTCAGTAACTCATGGGGTAGTAAGTGAAGAGACTATCCCCAAGCAAATAAAAGCAATGACGGATTATAAGAGGTATGGGATGAACAGTACACTCTTTCTCACCGGTTTCGGTGCGTATGTGGTTTTTTTAATCTGGTTAGGTTGGTTTGTATCGCGTAACCAGAAATCTGGCGAAGACTTTCTACTTGGAGGTCGTGGTCTTCCGCTGTTCTTGGTACTAGGTACCACGGTAGCCACCATGGTGGGTACAGGTTCGAGCATGGGTGCGGTTGGCTTTGGTTATGCCAACGGCTGGGCTGGTGCACTTTACGGTATTGGTGGTGCTCTGGGTATCCTGCTGCTCGCCTACTGGTTTGCTCCAGTGCGTAAGCTTAACTTCATGACCATGAGTGAAGAGCTGGCTTACTATGTAGGCGCCAACAAGGTTGTCAAAAATGTTGTGGGTATCCTGATCTTTACCGCTTCTATCGGTTGGTTGGGCGCACACATCCTTGGTGGTGGTATGTACCTGGCTTGGATTGCAGACATCGAGCTCAACACCGCTAAGATGATTATCGCCGCTGCCTTTACTATCTACGTCGTGATTGGGGGTTACACCGCGGTAGTTTGGACCGATACTATTCAGGCCGTGATCCTGTTTGCCGGTTTCATTTTGATGGCGGTACTGTCGGTCAACCATATTGGTGGTCTTGATAACCTGTATGCTGCGATGGAGCCTGCGTCTGTCAGTTTCCTCGGCTTGGAAAAGCTGGGCATGATCCCGGGTATCTCTCTGGCACTGGTGGTTGGTGTAGGTATCTTGGCAACCCCTTCTTTCCGCCAGCGTATCTACTCGGGTAAAGACGTACCGACCATTCGCCGCTCGTTCGTGTTGTCGGGTGTACTGTACTTGTTTTTCTCTATCATCCCTGCGGTTATCGGTATGTCAGCCCATGCGATCAACCCAGAGCTTAACAACGCCAACTTTGCGTTCCCATATGTTGCAGCAACCGTGCTGCCTGTGGGTATCGGCATGATTGTTCTGATTGCGGGCCTGTCAGCAACCATGTCGAGTGCAAGTTCTGATGCGATTGCCGGGGTCTCTATCTTGCTGCGTGATATCTACATCATGTTCACGGGCAAAGTCCCATCGAAAGACAAGATGGTTGCCTACTCACGGATCGCACTGGTTATCTGTATCGGTTTGGCACTGCTGTTCGCCCTGACTTCGAATGACATTATCAGCTATATCACCAAGATGATTTCGACAGTCATGTCAGGCATGTTCGTGTGCGGTATGCTGGGTCGCTTCTGGGGCCGCTACAACTGGCAGGGTGCACTGGCTACCTTGGCAGGTGCATCAGCAGCGTCATTCTCTGTGATGTTTAACGCCGACTGGACGGCATTCTGGGGTAACCCGGTTATCCCATCAGTCACCACTGCCTTGGTGGCCGGTGTGGTGGTTAGCTTGGTAACTCCTGCAAACACAGTAACCAAAGAAGAAGCGCAAGCCATCCTTGATGCCGAGCGCGCAGCGATGGAAAAGCCTGAAGAGCAAGGGATCGACGCTCAACCGGTAACCGCAAAATAATCTTCTGAAACTCGTCAAAATGCAGGCCTTTGTTGTGATGTAAGGCCTGCATCTTCAGTTACGCTTTAAATACAGTTCGAATAATTAAAAAGGTAGCCGTGTGAAAATTGCTTTTTTTGGTGAGTGCATGGTCGAGCTTAGCGGCCAACCGCTACAACGGACATTTGGTGGGGATACGTTAAATACGGCGCTGTACCTGTCTCGTTTGGGCACTAGCCGTGATATTGCTGTCAGTTACGCTACGGCATTGGGTGTCGACAATATCAGCCAGGACATGCTCAATGCTTGGCAGCAGGAAAATATCGATACCTCTATGGTGCGCAAGCTGGAAAATAAACTGCCGGGCCTTTACCTGGTGGAGACAGAGCCAAACGGCGAGCGTCACTTCCATTACTGGCGCAACGACAGTGCGGCGAAATTTTATTTTGCCTGCGGGCTTACTCCGCTTGAGCAAGCGATTGAAAACCATGATTTTGATGCCCTGTATATCAGCGGGATCAGCTTGGCGATTTTGGCTGAAGATGCCAAAGCGACCTTGGTTACTTTGCTGGACAAACATAAAGCCAAGGGGGGCAAAGTGTTATTTGATAACAACTTCCGCCCACAGCTATGGACGTCCAAGCAAGCCCAGTATTGGTATTCACAGGTTCTTCCTTTTGTCGATATTGCCTTGATCACAGAAGATGATGACCACTTGGTTTGGGGGCAAGGGAGCATAGTCGACCGCTGCCGATCATTCGGCTGCCAGGAGGTGGTGATCAAGCGGGGCAGTGAGCCATGCTTGGTGGTTAGCCAGTTGCAGTCAGACCAGCCGTATGAGTCTTACATCGCGGCCAATAAAGTGGAAAAGGTCATTGATACTTGTGCTGCCGGTGACTCGTTTGCCGCAGGCTACTTGGCTGGTCGTTTGAGTGGTGGCAGTGAGTCTGCTGCTGCCGAGCTGGGCCACCAGTTAGCGTCTATTGTTATCCAGCATCCCGGGGCGATTATTCCGGCCGATGCAATGAAAAACTTAATGTAAATAGATTTATTGTAAATAGGAACACCTGAACATGTCTCAGCAGATCATCGAGAAACTTAAAGCCTTCAAAGTTATCCCTGTTATTCAAATCAACGATGTGTCACAGGCTGTGCCTCTGGCTAAAACCCTTGTCGAAAATGGCCTACCGGTTGCCGAGGTGACTTTTCGTACTGAGGCGGCGGCCGAAGCTATTCGTTTGATGCGCGAAGCCTACCCACAGATGTGTATCGGTGCGGGTACGGTGCTGAATGCTGAGCAAGTCGATCGCGCTAAAGAAGCGGGTTCTGAATTTGTGGTAGCGCCGGGGCTAAACCCAAATACGGTTCGATACTGCCAGCTGCAGGGGATCACTATGGTACCGGGGGTGAATAACCCAAGCCAGGTTGAGCAGGCGCTGGAGATGGGGCTGACCTTCTTGAAGTTCTTCCCGGCAGAAGCGTCAGGCGGTATCAATATGGTTAAATCACTGCTAGCGCCTTACGTTGATGTCTCCTTTATGCCAACCGGCGGTATCGGCAAGGCAAACGTACGTGACTATCTCGCGATTGATCGTGTTATTTGCTGTGGCGGTACCTGGATGGTAGCGCCAACGTTGATTGAAAACGGTGATTGGGAAGAAATCGGTCGTTTGGTGCGTGAAGCGGTTGAATTGGTAAACGACTAACAATTGACAATTACTCGCGTACAAGTTCTCAATGCATAAAGCCCACCACTGGTGGGCTTTTCATTACCTAAAACGCTTTATATAACCATGTTTACAACGTACTTAGCAAAATGATGCAGCTTCTCTTGAGGATGGTAACAAAGGGAGTACTGTGGGTTTTGGGAACTCAAAAGGAGGTAACGTGAAATGGACATTGTGATTGTTATATTTGTTGCTATTTTTGGTACCGAAGTCATTCGTCGGTTACTCAGCCACCGTGAAAGAATGCATAAAATGGAACTGGAGCAGCAGGGGCGTGCCGGAGTTGTAGCGCAACAGAAACTTGAGGCAGACGTTATCGAGCTGAAAAAACGTGTTGAAGTGCTGGAAAAGTTGGTCACGGATGAAGCTTATCAATTAGAGAATGAGATTAAGGCGCTCTAGTTTTATTGTGCTTAGAAAAGCATTTGATTGGATTCCATACGATTAAGGCCGTTTTTTTGGCTTGATGTGTTGGAATTTATCCAGTTGAAGCAACTTCTTGTATTTTTGTTTGACTCATCCCAGAAAATCAGTAAATTACACCTCCGTACCGCAGCGGCGCAGGCCGAAATTCAGCGGTAATGAAAAAATTGATGGCGCGTTGGCAGAGTGGCTATGCAGCGGATTGCAAATCCGTGGACCTCGGTTCGACTCCGGGACGCGCCTCCATATTTGGGTTCTGGTGCCTTCAAGGCGACAGCAACCAAGCAAACGACCTAATAGTAATACCTAAATAGGTACGTTTGAACAATTTGGCGCGTTGGCAGAGTGGCTATGCAGCGGATTGCAAATCCGTGGACCTCGGTTCGACTCCGGGACGCGCCTCCATACTTTCGGTTCTGGTGCCTTTGGGTGACAGCAACCAAACAAGCGGCCTAATAGTCATAGCTAAATAGGTACGTTTAGACAATTTGGCGCGTTGGCAGAGTGGCTATGCAGCGGATTGCAAATCCGTGGACCTCGGTTCGACTCCGGGACGCGCCTCCATATTTTGGTTCTGGTGCCTTTGGCGGCAGTAACCAAGCAAGCGACCTAATTGTAATAGCTAAATAGGTACGTTTGGACAATTTGGCGCGTTGGCAGAGTGGCTATGCAGCGGATTGCAAATCCGTGGACCTCGGTTCGACTCCGGGACGCGCCTCCATATTTTGGTTCTGGTGCCTTTGGCGGTAGTAACCAAGCAAGCGACCTAATTGTAATAGCTAAATAGGTACGTTTGGACAATTTGGCGCGTTGGCAGAGTGGCTATGCAGCGGATTGCAAATCCGTGGACCTCGGTTCGACTCCGGGACGCGCCTCCAT
>NZ_PYME01000045.1:0-35370 GCF_003025515.1 Photobacterium gaetbulicola
TTTTGCCGTTTGCTTCCTTCAGATCCCACCTCACGGTGGACACCCTTGCATAGGCTAACGGTTCTCGCTCGACTGAGCCCGTAGAGGACTTTCACCTCCTAGAACAACGCCATGCTCGGCGCACCAACAAAAAAAGCTGCCGAACGGCAGCTTTATCGAGTAAGGTCATTAAGGTAATAGAAGAGACGCCTAATAGAGGTGCTGGGCCGCTCGCTCCGTCTGGATTAGCCAAACCGGTTTGGTGCTGGTTTTCAGCCAGACCCGATGCAAATAGCTATACAGCCGCGAGCGTGTTTCCATTGCGGTGAACATCATGACGGGAAAGGTCACGATACCAACGGTGACAACAAACGCACGGCGAACGAAGATACGCAATGGAGAGTAGCGAGTGTACATAACGCCTCCTTGGCCAAGCAAAACAACAGACTGGT
Source organism: Photobacterium gaetbulicola (assembly GCF_003025515.1). NCBI lineage: Bacteria > Pseudomonadati > Pseudomonadota > Gammaproteobacteria > Vibrionales > Vibrionaceae > Photobacterium > Photobacterium gaetbulicola. The sequence goes on from NZ_PYME01000045.1 coordinate 432, forward strand.
CTTATTGTTCTAATCTATTGAAATAACCTAGAGTCAACACTCTAAAAAAGGCTGTTTAATAGTCAATATCATTATAAAAAGAAAGGTCTTATAGCGAAATGTCTATTCATTACAATAAAACTACGCCTAGTGAACATGCTAATAACAGCTTCAACGCTATACTTGCCCTCCCACCTCTGTTAAATGGCCACCCGTTCATTGCTAACCAGCGCTGGCTGAATGAATTTGCCAGTAACGCCATTCCCCCAAAAGGCATCGAGTACCAAGGTGGGCGCCGTTTAGGCTTTTTTTATCAATGGCTATGGCAGCAACTGATCGTGCACCATCCGTGCTATGAGCTACTTGCCGAAGAAATCCAGCTCAGTGTCGACAAACGTACGCTCGGCGCGGTCGATTTCCTGGTTAAAGACTTGCGTACGGGGGAAGTAGAACACTGGGAAGTAGCGATCAAGTTTTACCTGGCGTTTGAGCTAAGGTGGCCTGGTCCCAATGCCCGTGACGATCTGGATACAAAAGCCAACAAGATGTTAACCCACCAGCTGATGCTGTCTGATCATCCGGCCTTTATTGACCAGTACCAAGCACAATTTGGCCCGATAAGTCAGCGGCGGCTTATTATGCAGGGGCGATTATTTTATCCCGCCTTTAGCGATTATTCCGGTTCGGGTATCCAACTTGCTCAAGAGGCCGCCCAAGGCTTGTGGTGCTATTCAGAGCAAGTCGCTAGGCTCAACTTGAGGTCTATCGCCAAGCCCGAGTGGATTGCCCCACCCCGCTATCGACAAATTGCCGAAGAGCCAGCCCTCACGACGGTCAGCAACCCGACGATGGCCATCGCTCCCGATGACAAAGTATGGTTTGTCATGCCCGAACACTGGCCTCATTCTTCGATGAAAAAGCCATAAAAAAACGCCCGCTGTTATAAGCGGGCGTTTTCACAATCAATCTCGAGAGGCTACAGGCCAGCGTCGGCAAATACCTTGCTGACAATTTCCTGTGCTTCTTTCTCAATCAAGGCCAAATGCTCTTTACCCTTGAAGCTCTCGCAGTAGATCTTGTAGATATCTTCTGTGCCCGATGGACGCGCAGCAAACCAACCGTTTTCCGTGGTTACTTTCAGGCCACCGATCGCAGCACCGTTGCCCGGCGCATGGGTCAAGCGTGCAGTGATCGCATCACCAGCCAGCGTTTCAGCTGCCACCATCTCAGGAGACAGCTTGCTAAGTACTGCTTTCTGCTCACCGTTAGCCACTGCTTGTAGGCGGTTGTACTCAGAAGCACCGTGCTTAGCAGCCAGCTCTTCGTAGTACTGCTGTGGGTTTTTACCCGTTACTGCTGTGATTTCAGCAGCCACGAGGCAAAGCAGGATACCGTCTTTGTCAGTTGACCAAGGCGTACCGTCCATGCGGAGGAAAGAAGCGCCTGCACTTTCTTCACCGCCGAAGCCAAGCTCACCGCTGTAAAGACCATCAACAAACCATTTGAAACCAACCGGTACTTCACACAGTTCACGGCCCAGATCAGCAACAACACGGTCAATCAGCGCGCTAGATACCAGAGTCTTACCTACTGCCACTTGCTGTGCCCAATCTGGACGGTGGCGATATAGGTAATCAATACATACCGCTAGGAAGTGGTTCGGGTTCATCAAACCCGCAGGCGTTACGATACCGTGACGGTCGTAATCTGGGTCGTTACCGAAAGCCAAGTCGTACTTGTCTTTGTGCGCCAGCAGGCCAGCCATCGCGTAAGGCGACGAGCAGTCCATACGAACCACACCGTCTTTGTCCAGCGACATAAAACGGAAGGACGGGTCGATAGACTCATCCACCAGCGTTAGATCCAGGCCGTAATGGGCGGCGATCTGACGCCAGTACTCGATACCAGAACCACCCAGCGGATCGACACCAATTTTCAGGTTGGCTTTCTGGATAGCTGCCATATCGATGACATTAACCAGATCGTCAACATACGGTGCAACCAATTCACGCTCTTCAACTAAGTCGCTCGCAAAAGCCTCTTCAATTGAAACGCGCTTAACGCCCGCCATACCCGCAGCAATGATCTCATTAGCGCGAGTTTCAATCGCAGTAGTGAGCGCACCTTCCGCCGGGCCGCCGTGGACCGGGTTGTACTTGATCCCGCCGTCTTGCGGTGGGTTGTGCGACGGCGTGATAACAATGCCGTCAGCCTTAGCATCATGCGCTTTGTTGTGGCACAAAATTGCATGCGATACACCCGGTGTTGGGGTATAGCCACGATCCTGCTGGATCACGACCTGAACACCATTCGCCACTAAGACTTCAAGCGTCGAAGTGAACGCCGGCTCCGACAGGGCATGGGTATCTTTACCCAGGAAAAGTGGGCCAGTTACGCCATTGGCAGCTCGAACTTCAGCCACGGCCTGGGCAATCGCCCAGATATGGTGCTGGTTAAACGTCCCTTTGTCGGCGGTTCCGCGGTGACCAGAGGTGCCGAAAGCAACCTTCTGCTGCGGGTTTTGAGCACTTGGCTCAATCAGGAAATAATTTGCCACCAACGCTGGAATATTGTGCATATCTTCTTGCTGGGCGCGCTGCCCCGCACGAGGATGAATAGCCATTAACGTATCCTTGTAAAAACTAATTTGGCATATGCCGGTTAAATTTCACCGCAAACTTTTTCAATGATATCGGCGCCAAAGCTCATCTTGACCATCAGCTGCTCAACCATCTGGCGTTTACGATCAGTATTCGTGTTCGTGATCACCCAGAAAGGCGTATTCGGAATCTGCTTAGGCTTGGTCGTCTTGCCACTAGCCAGCAGTTTCTCTTCAGTGTCGGCGAAGTAAATGCGGGTACGCCCCTTAATAGCAGCCGCTTCAGAGAAACCTTGAGGATCAATACGATAAAGCGAGGTTAATACCAGCATAAATCGGCCAATCGCTTTTTCCTGGGCAGCAAACTCGTCAGAAATCAACAATGAGCGCATTTCTTTTACGCGATCGGTATTTGGGACCACGTTGCCCGCATCTTTGCTCACCACTACGCCTTTCGGACGTACCGGCATCACCACCTCATGCTGCAAGGTAGCTACAGATTGATCAGGCATCATCAGCAAGCGGCGCAGGATGTCCGAAGCACTTTCACCAATGTGCTGGGTCTGGCTCGCGATATAACGATATAGCTCTTCGTCTACCTCAATAGTCTTCATCGTAGTGTTCATTATCGTTCCGTTTAAAAATCACCGAGGGATTATAACGTGATCCGAGGTTATACTCTACGGTAAAGCGTTAACTACAAGAGAAAATAGTCAGTGAATCTTCATTACCAAGTCGATGGCCAGGGCGATGCGATCGTCTTGATCCACGGCCTGTTCGGCAGTGCCGACAACCTTGGCCTGATGGCCAGATCATTGAAAGATAAATATAAAGTGATCAGCGTCGATCTGCGCAACCATGGCCGCTCCCCGCACAGTGCTCACTTTACCTATCGCGAAATGGCGCAAGATGTCCTTGCGGTTGTCGACCAGCTCGACATCGAACGCTTCTCGCTAATTGGTCATTCTATGGGCGGCAAGGTGGCAATGGCAGCAACCGAGCTCGCCGCTGCCCGTATCAACCACCTACTGGTATTGGATATGGCCCCGGTCCATTATCATGTCCACCGCCACCAGAATGTCTTCAACGGCCTGCGCGAAGTCTCCCGCCACACCGTCAGCAAGCGCAGCGACGCCGAGCCACTGCTGGCCAAACACGTGCTCGAGCCCGGCGTACGCCAGTTCCTGCTAAAATCTTTCGCCAAGCAAGACAACGGGCAATTCGACTGGCGCTTTAATGTCGAAGGGCTGATCGCCAATTACGATACCATCATGGGCTGGCAGGATATCTCCCCGTTTACCGGCAAAACCTTGTTCATCAAAGGCCAGAACTCAGAATATATCCTGCCCGAGCACCGCAGTGCGATCGGGCAGCAGTTCCCCAATGCCAAGGCCCATCTGGTCGCCAATACTGGGCATTGGTTGCATGCAGAAAAACCTGAAACGGTCAATCGCATCATTTTGAACTTCCTGCTAGCTGCTGAGCGTTAACAGGCAGGCCTCGTCTATGGTATAGTGCGCGTCTAGCTCAAAAATGACGATAATGTGGAAAGGAGACACTAATGTTGTACGAGCATATGGATTTGCTTGAATCTATTGGGCTGGATTTGCTCTTTGCCGCGATATTTTTCTTTATCGGCATGGCCATCAAAGATGTGCTAAAACAAGGTGATGTTCCACCTTTCGGCCGAAAAATCGTCTGGCTGGTACTTTTCCTTGGATGTGCCGGATTTATCACCAAAGGCCTAATCCAAATCAGCTGGGAAGGCGCAGGCATCGGCTAAAACTGAACGAATACTGTTTGTGATTGCCAAAAGCAGCCGTAAGCTGACTTTACCTTCCGCGATCACCGACCGTCAGGGTATACTCCTGACAAGGCTATTTCTATCGTTGGCAAGTAGGCTAACGGTCAACATTAATAACGGGTAATTTCTACTATGGCAAGTGTAGGACTCTTCTTTGGTAGCGACACTGGTAACACAGAAGCGGTCGCTAAAATGATCCAGAAACAACTGGGCAAAAAGCTAGTTGAAGTCAAAGATATCGCGAAATGTAGCAAAGAAGATATCGATAACTTTGACCTACTGTTGCTAGGTATCCCAACTTGGTACTACGGTGAAGCACAGTGTGACTGGGATGACTTCTTCCCTGAGCTGGAGCAAATCGACTTCTCCACCAAACTGGTTGCTATCTTTGGTTGTGGTGATCAGGAAGACTACGCTGAGTATTTCTGTGACGCAATGGGCACGGTACGTGAAATCGTCGAAGGCCGTGGCGCGACAATCGTTGGCCACTTCTCTACCGAAGGCTTTGAATTCGAAGCGTCAAAAGCCCTAGTCGATGACAATCACTTTGTTGGCCTGTGTGTCGACGAAGACCGCCAGCCTGAACTGACAGAAGAGCGAGTTCAGAAGTGGGTTAACCAGGTGTATGATGAAATGTGCCTAGCCGAGCTAGATGACTGATCATCCCAACAGTGAGAAACCGACATGCCGGGCTTTATGCCCGGCATTTTTTATTTATTATTAGTTAGGTTATCGCCCGCGCGCCCTCAAGCGTATCCTTGTCACCATCCTCGCAAGTTGCACGATACTGTGGCTTTTTACGGACATACAATACCCGCTTCACCTGTGACACCACTTCCCCTTGGGTATTTTTCACCTGTACCACAAACTCAGGGAAGTATTTGTCCCCACAAGCCGTCGCAGCCATGATCTGTCCGAGCTGATCTTCGCTGATCAAAAAGTCGGCAAACAGATCCGTATTGCCGGGCTTGAGATAGTGAATTTCGGCCTGCTTATCCCAGATAAAATATTCTTTTCCGAGGATCCCTATCAGCATCAATGCATACACCGGATCGGTCAGCGAAAAAATGCTCCCTCCGTATTGAGTACGATTAGCATTTTTATTCCACCATTTTAACTTTAGCTGGATCCTCACTTGGCGAAAATCCTCAGAAATACGGACAATACGTATTCCCGCCCCCCAAAAAGGAGGCCACATATTCAGGGCAAACTTGACGATTGGCGGCCGGAAGAATCGATACACGGCAATATTCCCTCATGGCAGGTACGATGAGTCAATCCTAACTCGCCACCGTACATTTTGACAACATCCAGGCAACAAAAAGAAAAGTTAGATATCAGCAAGATTGACCCGTTTTAAGGTTTATTGTTACCTTGTGGTCACTTATAATGAGGTAAGAAGAGAAAGACTACCGTATCATGAGGGTGCGGGTAGCCAATAGGAAACTCCAATGTCAGATAACAATCACGCACTAAAACAAGCTGGCCTGAAAGTAACCCTTCCACGCCTTAAGATTCTGGAAGTGCTACAACAGCCGGATTGCCAGCATATCAGTGCTGAAGATTTGTACAAGAAGCTGATCGATATCGGTGAAGAAATTGGCTTGGCGACGGTATACCGCGTTTTGAACCAATTCGACGATGCCGGCATTGTAACGCGCCACCATTTTGAAGGTGGTAAGTCTGTGTTCGAACTCGCGACACAGCATCACCATGATCACTTGGTTTGCCTTGACTGTGGCAAAGTTATTGAGTTCTCTGACGAAATTATCGAAGAACGTCAAAAAGAAATCGCTTCTAGCTTCAACGTTCGCCTAACCAACCACAGCCTGTACCTATATGGTCACTGTATGGAAGGCAACTGCCAAGAAGACGACACCTTGCACGACAAAAAATAATTAGGCCCAAGTAAAAAACAATAAGGCCAGGAGCTCAACACTTGGCCACTCAATCAGCCTATCTGTTCTTGTTGGACAACATAAAAAAACCAGCCCGCAGGCTGGTTTTTTCATATCGGGCTAATACCGGCTTAGTCGCCAATTTTTGCCCAAGTATCGCGCAGACCAACGGTGCGGTTAAAGACCAGCTTCTCTTTCGAGGAGTCTTTGCTGTCCGCACAAAAGTAACCCATACGCTCAAACTGGAACGCTTTCTCCGCTTCGGCGTTAACCAATGAAGGCTCAACAACCCCATTCATCACAGTCAGTGATTCAGGGTTAATAACAGAAACGAAATCATCGGCTGCGCCAGGGTTTGGCACCGTGAATAGACGGTCGTACAAACGGATTTCAGCCGGAACACCCTGCTCGGCAGATACCCAGTGGATCACGCCTTTTACCTTGCGGCCATCGGCAGGGTTCTTGCCTAGGGTTTCGTTATCGTAAGTACAGAAGATAGTCGTAATATTACCGTCTTCGTCTTTCTCGATACGTTCAGCCTTGATCACGTATGCGCCACGCAAACGGACTTCTTTACCCAGTACCAGACGCTTGTACTTCTTGTTCGCTTCTTCGCGGAAGTCCTCGCACTCGATGTACAGTTCACGGGTGAACGGTACTTGGCGGCTGCCCATCTCTGGCTTGTTCGGGTGGTTTGCCACGTCCAGCATTTCAGCATCGCCATCGAAGTTTTCGATCACAACCTTGACCGGATCCAGCACAGCCATCGCTCGTGGTGCGTTCTCGTTCAGATCATCACGAATGCAAGATTCCAGCGAGCTCATCTCGATGGTGTTGTCTTGCTTGGTGACACCGATACGCTTACAGAACTCACGGATTGATGCCGGCGTGAAGCCACGGCGACGTAGGCCAGAGATAGTCGGCATACGTGGGTCATCCCAACCGTTAACCAAGTTCTCGGTCACCAGCTGGTTAAGCTTGCGCTTGGACATCACCGTGTATTCCAGGTTCAGGCGGCTGAACTCGTACTGGCGCGGCTGGCAATCAATCGTGATGTTATCCAGTACCCAGTCGTACAGACGGCGGTTGTCCATGAACTCCAACGTACAGATAGAGTGCGTAATGCCCTCCAGCGCATCGGAAATACAGTGGGTGAAATCGTACATCGGGTAGATGCACCACTTGTCACCGGTCTGGTGGTGAGTCGCAAAACGGACACGGTAGATGACCGGATCACGCATCACCATAAATGGTGAAGACATATCGATTTTAGCACGAAGACACATCTTGCCTTCTTCCACCTCGCCGTTCTTCATTTTTTCGAACAGCTCAAGGTTTTCTTCTACGCTGCGATCACGGTATGGGCTGTGCTTACCGGCTTCGGTAAGGGTGCCACGGTATTCGCGCATCTGCTCTGGACTTAGCTCATCAACATACGCTAAGCCTTTATTAATCAATTCAATAGCAAACCCGTATAGCTTATCGAAGTAGTTCGACGAGTAACAAATCTCACCGCTCCACTCAAAGCCCAACCAGTTAACATCGTTCTTAATAGACTCAACGTATTCGATGTCTTCTTTCTCAGGGTTAGTATCATCGAAGCGAAGATTACATTGGCCCTGGTAGTCCTGAGCAATACCGAAGTTCAAACAAATAGATTTCGCATGGCCGATGTGCAGGTAGCCATTAGGCTCCGGCGGGAATCGGGTATGTACGCTTGTATGTTTGCCACTTGCTAAATCCGCATCAATGATCTGGCGGATAAAGTTAGTTGGACGAGCTTCAGATTCACTCATCAATTACACCTCGTGTGCTTACAGGATTTTTTAAGTCCCCTATGATCCATAAATATAGGGGCCGACTCAACAAATAGTGTACATTGTTTGTCGATATGAATAAAAAAACCCCGCAATCGCGCGGGGTATCAGAGAAAATCGGCCGAAACAGGCGGGGGCTCCCCCGCCAATATTCACTACAGTGTTACAGAGCGGCTAAAACGCTGGCCGTCAGCGCTGATCGCACGGACCTCGACAGCACCAGCCACGGCCGGCTTACGATTGGCATCATAGGCCTGCCACGTCGCGCCCGAATCGGTCGAATACTGCAGTACCAGGCCCGGCATGCTGACGTTCATATGCAGCACACCCGCCTCGACCTTGGCTCCCGGTACCGGTACCCGGTACTGGATCCCTGCCGCATCAAGCTTGGCAAGCTCGCGCTGCCCCAGCAGGTTGGCAAAACGTGCCCAATCGCGATGCCGTGAGACCTTGTCGACATACTGAGTCGCCTGACTGTACTCCACACCCGGCTGGTAGTCACGCTCCCAGCTGGCCCGGTGCCAAGCACGCTCTGCCGCCGCCAGCAGCCGTGGGAAAACCATGTATTCATACTGCTCGTCGGTGCGAACTGTTTCACTCCATAGCTGGGCAGACATGCCATGGAAGCCATCAAACTTGGCTGTCCCCTTGCTGGCAAAGCCATTACCGTCGCGATCCACCGAGGTTTCGGCATTCTGCGGCAAGTTTTCCGGCGCAAAGCCGAACATCTTGCGGGTATCAGTTGCCCGGGTTGCCCAGTAGTAGCCCCGCTCTTGCGGATCCACTTCGTAAGGCATATCCATGTAGACATAATCCGGGTTCGAAACAATCAGATCATAGCCCTTCGCAGCCCAGTCGTAAGCCGAAGCACCGCCGCCCCAGTAAAGTACATCCCAGAAGTTGACTCGGACATTATCGGTGGCAAACGCATTGGCGTCCTCAGAATACTTCAGGCCATCCTGCCAGGCCTGGAAGTTCGCAATGCCCTTCCCTGCCACCACCTTGCTGACCTTCTCGGCAAAATAGCTTGGCAGGTGCGCGTAATCCGACACCACACCATCGGCAATGGCCTGCTGGCACATTGGCGATTTGGCAAACGGCTGGTCTTGCTTTGACAAGTCCAAATCGCCTTTCCACTCGACCTTGTCGGTCGCATTGATATCCTGGAAACCGGCTCCTAGTTTGATGTTCTTGGCTTCGTCACCGCCGAAATGCCAAGTGTTCAACGGCATGCCCGCTTGCTGGTGCATCGCCGCCATTTCAGTGATCACCTTGTCGACAAAGTTCAGCGAAGAATCCATACATGGGTTGATGAAGCTGCGCTTGTCGTAGAACTGCACCGTGGTGACATTGGAGGTATCTTGCGGATCCATCAGACGGTACTGGTTAGCCGCCGCCAAATTGCCCTCTGCCGCCAGGCGCTGGTAGCGCGCTTCCATCGCAACAACCGCTGCGCGTGAGTGGGCCGGCATATCAATTTCCGGGATCACCTCAATACCGCGCGCTTTGGCATATTCCAAGATCTCAAGATAGTCCTGCTTGCTATAGAAACCCGAACCGAAGTTATTGCTATCCGGTCCCGAGCCCAGCTGCGGCAACAGACAAGAGGTTTCTGACAAGTCATGGCAGCGCTGGCCACCGATGTCCGTTAGCTCAGGCAAGCCCGGGATCTCGATACGCCAGCCTTCATCGTCTGTCAGGTGGAAATGGAACTTGTTCAGCTTGTACGCCGCCATCTGGTCAAGCGTACGCAATATCGCCTTTTTCGAGTGGAAGTTACGGCCGACATCGACCATCACCCCACGGTAGTCAAAGCGAGGCGCATCCGTGACTTCCAAGGTTGGAATTATCTGCTCGGTACCGGTTCCCATCAGCGACATCAGTGACTGCAAGCCATAGAATGCACCTTGATAGTCATAACCGGTAATGACCGTTTGGCCATTGTTGATTTCGAGCTGGTAGGCACCAGAGATCTTATTGGCCAGGTCAAAACTCTGCGGGTCTAACACCAGCTTAACCGGATACTGGCCCTGGCTGTTCACTCCCAAGGTTGCCATGCGCTCAATTGCTGCTTCCAGCATTGGGGTTGGCATTGCCTGGTTATCAATCCGGATCCCGTTAGCAAGTGACACCGCGCTGCCGGTCAGGCGCGTTTCCAGCGGGGTCGGGATGATAGTCCCCGCCAGCTCTTCCTCGGCAATCAGCGCCACATCGCTGTTCTTGTCAAAGCGGGATTGCGCCGTCGCCAGGATATTGCTGTCGGTCGGTACGCGCTTCCAGTTCTCGCCATCGATTGGCGAGAGGTAAGCGGCCGGATCATCGTGATCCATGCTGGCCAGCGTACGCGGTTCAGAGTCACCTGCTACCACATAGGCGCGCGGCATATAGTCATTTTCGAACAACGTCCAGTATTCACCGATATACGGGATCACCACGCTCTCACCTGCCGCGAAGCCCTGGAACTTGTCCGTTGGCTCTAACGTATGCAGATCGCCGGTGATATGCGTTACTTTGAACTGTTCGTTCTGAACATCCAGAATCATGCGGATACTGTGGAAGTAAATTTTCCAATCAGTATTGGTCAGCGCCGGGCCGTTATTAGTCAGTGTCAGGTTGATCAAATCACATGACGCCCACTCTGCGGCCAGCTTGCGACAGTTAAGCCCCTCGTTGGCACCGTGGTTGGTCACAACCTGGTAGTTGACCCCCAAATTCTCAGCTAGCATATCGACCAGTTGCTGTTCCGAAGTCGCTGTTGATTGAGGCGCACAACCTGCTGTCGCCAAGGCGACTACAGAAGCAAGTAGACTTAAATTGAATGTTCTCACGAGTAACTCCTTCCCGATCACCAGGGCAGTACCAACCATTGGTACCCCTCTGGGCAAACAAACATAACAATGATCTGAAACCGCAGGCACCACGTATCGTCCTTGCTAAAAAAGGCACGAGCCTGCAAGGAAATCTTGGTTAATACAGTGCGAGGTAACAGGTGATTGCTGAGTCTGAATCAATATCGGCCTCCGAATGGAGGCCGATAGGGTCGTTAGCTATGACTTAGGGCTAAGTCATTAAGGAAGTTTTACCGCTGATAGGTCTTCGTTTGGCGATACTTTTTTCATCTCGCCAGCAACGATTTCAGCTAGTGGGCCTAGGATAACCTGTAGGTTGTTCGAACCAAGCTTAACCACACCCATTGCGCCTAGTGCTTTCAACGTTTTCTCATCAGCAAGGCTGCTGTCTTTCAGAGTTAGACGTAGACGAGTGATACATGCATCGATGTTTTCTAGGTTAGATACACCACCTAGCGCAACGATGTATTGCTTAGCAAGTTCACCCGTTTCCTGAGAACCAGTGGCATCAGAAGCTGTTTCATCTTCGTCTTCACGACCAGGAGTCTTCAGGTTGAACTTGATAATAACCGTACGGAAGATTGCGTAGTATAGGCCGAAGAATACCAGACCTTGAACAACCAGCATATACCAGTTAGTTGCTAGCGGGTTACGGCTCTGAAGCACCATATCTACCAGACCTGCAGAGAAGCCGAAGCCTGAAATCCACTGCATTGACGCTGCGATGTACACAGAGATACCTGTTAGTAGTGCGTGCAGTACATATAGGCCTGGTGCTAGGAACATGAATGCAAATTCTAGTGGCTCAGTCACACCGGTGAAGAAAGAAGCGAAACCAGCAGCAATCATGATTGAAGCAACTTTCTCTTTGTTCTCCGGCTTAGCTGTGTGGTACATCGCCAACGCTGCACCTGGTAGACCGAACATCATGATTGGGAAGAAACCACCCATGTAGATACCCGTAACACCCGGAACAGCAACACCTGCATCAATAGAGCCCTGACCACCAAGGAAGTTAGGAAGGTCGTTGATACCCGCTACGTCGAACCAGAATACCGAGTTCAGTGCGTGGTGTAGACCCACAGGGATCAATAGACGGTTGAAGAAGGCGTAGATACCAGCACCGAACTCACCAAGCCCCTGGATACCTTCACCAAAGCTTACTAGCGAGTTGTATACCGCAGGCCAGATGAACATCAGTACAAAGGCAATAAAGATACCGGCAATCGACATCAAGATTGGAACCAGGCGCTTACCCGAGAAGAATGCCAAAGCTTTATGCAGCTCAACATGCGAGAAACGGTTGTAGATCTCGGCAGCAACGATACCCACTAGGATACCAACAAACTGGTTATTGATCTTACCAAAAGCCGCAGGTACTGCACTTGCGTCGATACCTTGGATGTTTGCTACTGTTCCTGGAGCAAGTAGCGTGGTCACAACAAGGAAACCAACGAAACCGGATAGTGCCGCCGCACCGTCCTTGTCTTTGGACATACCGTAAGCAACACCGATAGCAAACAGTACAGACATGTTATCGATGATTGCGGAGCCCGCTTTGATCAAGAAGGCAGCCAGTGCACTGTTGGCACCCCAGCCGTTCGGATCAATCCAGTAACCAATACCCATTAGAATTGCAGCTGCAGGCAGCGTGGCAACTGGCACCATCAACGCTTTACCTACTTTTTGAAAATATCCAAGAATATTCACCCTTAGTTCCCCCTATGGTTTTCTTAGATTCGATGTTGGATAACTTATTTTAGTTACCCGATTAAGTTACTTGCAGTTTAAGAATTTTATTTCGCCCCGCAAATTAAAACGTCATCATTTGTGATCTCAGTCACCAGTAAGGGTAATTAACGGGCGATTTTGCTAGCTCGATCATAAAACTTATTTTATCATGCAAAACAAATGCGATAACACGCTATGATTAAATTGTAATTTATATATGGAATGAGGTGTCACTGTGAGACTAATCCCACTGAATGAAGCTAAAGATGTAGGTTTGTGGTCTGCTCGCTATATTGCTGATCGTATTAACAAATTTAAGCCAACAGCGGAACGTCCTTTTGTCCTGGGCCTACCAACTGGTGGCACCCCGCTAGCAACTTACAAGCGCCTTATCGAGCTTTATCAAGCCGGTGAAGTAAGTTTCAAGCATGTCGTCACCTTCAACATGGACGAATACATTGGTATTCCGGCTGACCACCCAGAGTCATACCGTAGCTTCATGTACAACAACTTCTTCAATCACATTGATATTCAAGAAGAAAATATCAACTTGCTGAACGGCAATACGGAAGATCACGAAGCGGAATGCCAGCGTTACGAAGACAAAATCAAGTCTTACGGCAAAATCAACCTGTTCATGGGTGGCGTGGGCAACGACGGCCACATCGCATTCAACGAGCCGGCATCTTCACTAGCGTCTCGTACCCGCATCAAAACCCTGACGGAAGATACCCGCATCGCGAACTCCCGTTTCTTCGATGGTGATATCAACCAGGTACCTAAATACGCGCTAACTATTGGTGTAGGTACGCTGCTAGATTCCGCGGAAATCATGATCCTAGTAACGGGCCACAACAAAGCGCTTGCCCTGCAGGCCGCCGTTGAAGGTTCTGTGAATCACCTATGGACAGTATCAGCGCTTCAGCTTCATCCTAAGTCACTGATTGTTTGTGATGAACCATCAACCCAAGAGCTGAAAGTGAAGACGGTTAAGTACTTCCAAGAGCTAGAAGCTGAAAACATCAAGCACCTGTAATAAAGGAGTTATTCATGTACGCGCTAACCAATTGCCGTATCTTCACCGGTAGCGATGTGCTGAATAACCACGCCGTCATTATTGACGGCGTGAACATTCACGCGGTCTGCCCAGTCTCAGAACTTCCAACGGATATCGAAGTCCGTGATCTCGATGGTGCCAATCTCACCCCAGGCTTCATCGACCTTCAACTCAATGGTTGTGGCGGCGTCATGCTCAACGACGAAGTCAATGCCGACACCATCCACACCATGCACCGTGCCAACCTGAAATCAGGCTGCACCAGCTTCCTTCCGACGCTTATCACCTCTTCTGACGAAGACATGAAAGCCGCTATTGCTGCCGAGCGAGAATACCAAAGCAAATACCAGAACCATTCACTGGGCTTGCACTTGGAAGGGCCATACCTCAATGTGATGAAAAAAGGTATCCATTCGGTTGACCATATCCGTCGCTCAGATAACGAGATGATCAACACCATCTGCGAAAACGCCGATGTGGTCACCAAGGTAACCTTGGCGCCGGAACAAAATGATCATAGCCATATCGAGCAACTGGTCGAAGCTGGTATCGTGGTATCGGCCGGCCACACCAATGCGACTTACGTAGAAGCTCGCAAAGGCTTTGCGTCAGGCATCACCTTCGCCACCCACCTGTTCAATGCCATGACGCCGATTGCTGGCCGTGAGCCGGGGATGGTCGGGGCTATCTACGACACGCCAGAGGTGTATACCGGGGTGATTGCAGACGGTTTCCACGTCGATTATGCCAACATTCGCATGGCACACCGCATGAAGGGCGACAAACTTGTTTTGGTCACCGATGCAACTGCACCTGCAGGAGCAGACATTGATCACTTTATTTTTGTCGGCAAGAAAGTATATTACCGTGATGGCAAGTGTGTTGATGAAAATGGCACACTTGGCGGTTCGGCACTAACCATGATCGAAGCAGTTCAGAACAGTGTCGAGCATGCAGGTATCGCCCTGGACGAAGCGATTCGCATGGCAACCCTCTATCCTGCTCGCGCGATTGGCGTTGATCAGAAATTGGGAGCCATCAAAAAAGGCATGGTAGCAAACCTGGCTATTTTTGATCGTGACTACAAGGTTCGGGCGACTGTTGTTAACGGTGAATACGAGCAGAATTAACTATGACAGGCGGACAAATTGGTAATGTTGATCTGGTAAAGCAGCTAAATAGTGCAGCTGTTTACCGGCTCATCGACTTGCAAGGCCCTATATCGCGAATCCAGGTAGCTGATGTCAGTCAGCTTGCACCTGCAAGTGTTACTAAAATCACCCGCCAACTGCTGGAGCGCGGCCTGATCAAAGAGGTCGCGCAGCAGGCTTCCACTGGAGGCCGGCGTGCAATTTCGCTGACTACTGAGTCAGCCCCTTTCCACTCGATCGCCATTCGACTTGGGCGAAACTACATCGAGCAAACCATTTACGATCTCAGCGGTAAATACATTGTCGGTACCGCGCATCCTTTCCATTACACCAGTCAGCAAGAGCTCATCGATGGCTTGCTCGAACATATCCGCAAGTTCATTGCCGACAACCAAAATGTGCTGCGTGAGCTGGTCGCCTTCGGGATCACCCTGCCAGGTCTTATCGATCCGGAAAGCGGCGTTGTCGAGTACATGCCGCACATCGAAGTCGACAATCTCCCGCTGTCAGAAATCATTACCGACAAATACGGCGTTGCCTGCTTTGTCGGCAACGATATCCGCGGCTTGGCGTTGGCCGAACACTACTTCGGGGCAAGTAAAGACTGCAAGGATTCAATCCTTGTCAGTGTCCATCACGGAACCGGGGCTGGGATCATCGTCAATGGCCAGGTTTTTCTAGGCTATAACCGCAATGTCGGTGAAATTGGCCACATCCAGATCGACCCGCTCGGCGACAAGTGCCAGTGCGGTAACTTTGGCTGCCTCGAAACCGTTGCAGCCGATCCGGCGATTATCCGCCACGTCAAGAGCCTACTCACGCAAGGTTACCCAAGCTCGTTGCAGGAGCTGGAAGAAGTTACCATGCCGGCTATCTGCGATGCGGCAAACAAGGGAGATGAATTGGCGAGCCAGGCCCTGATCAAAGTCGGCAACCAGCTTGGCAAGGCCTTGGCAATGACGATTAACTTGTTTAATCCCCAGAAAATCATTGTCGCGGGTAATATAACCCAAGCCAAAGACGTCGTTTTCCCGGCGATTCGCCGCTGCGTAGAGACCCAGTCGCTGTCAACCTTCAACAAAGACCTGCCAATTGTCGAGTCTGAGCTGTATACCCAGCCAACGATTGGCGCGTTCTCCATGATCAAGCGCGCGATGCTCAACGGTGTCTTGCTGCAGCGCTTGTTGGAAGAGTAAGAAACACACAGAATAGCTGTCTAAGTTATTCATCCTGTTACAAAATATTAAGGGCAGCCTCCAGACAGGAGACTGCCCTTTGTGTTATATTCCGCCATCAATCATTGAGTCGTACTCGCAGGGCCTGTACCTTGCAGCACGCCACAGCAAGCAGCCAGTCCACACCTCTAATAAATCTACTTTGGGCCTGGCCAAGAACCCGTAAGGAACGTCAGCCTAGCATGGAACTTATCTATATTATCGCCGCCTTCTTGGCCGGCTTTATCGCACTGCGGTGCAAACTGCCCCCACTGGTGGGCTTCCTCGTCGCAGGGTTTGCCCTAAACACGGCAGGCTATACCTCCACCCCGGTACTGACCACCCTCGCGGATCTTGGGGTCACCCTACTGCTATTTACCATCGGCCTGAAGCTCGATGTCAAAACCCTGCTCGCCAAGGAAATATGGGGCGGCGCCACCCTGCACAATCTGCTCACGACCGGCCTATTTACCCTCGCCTTGCTGATCCTCAAGCAGCTCGGCATTGGCATGATGGCCGATCTGGAGGTCGCCCAGCTGGCCCTGTTGGGCTTCGCCCTGTCGTTCTCCAGCACGGTATTTGCAATCAAGGTGCTACAGGAAAAAGGCGAGCTTAATGCCACTTACGGTACCCTCGCCATCGGGATCCTGGTTATGCAGGATATCTTTGCGGTGATCTTCCTGACCGTCTCAACCGGCAAGATCCCGGAAATCACGGCCCTTGCCTTATTTGCCCTGCCGCTGCTACGCCCGTCGCTGTTCAAAATCCTCGATCGTGCCGGCCACGGCGAGATGCTGGTACTCTACGGCGTCTTCCTTGCGCTGGTTACCGGTGCTGGCCTGTTTGAATTGGTCGGCATGAAAGCCGATCTCGGTGCGCTTATCATGGGAATGATGCTCGCGGCCCACCCCAAGTCATCAGAGATGTCCAAGTCGCTGTTCAACCTCAAAGAGCTGCTGCTGGTTTGCTTCTTCCTCAATATTGGCTTGGCCGAGCAACCGACCCTCGACGGACTGCTGATGGCACTGCTACTGATGGTAATGCTGCCGCTAAAGGGGATCTTGTACTACGTCATCTTCAACCTGTTCCGCTACCGGGTCCGTACCTCCCTGCTCGGCACCCTGACCCTGTTTAACTACAGCGAATTCGGCCTCATCGTCGGCGGCCTCGCCTACAAGATGGGGATGTTACCGGGCAGCTTTCTGGTCGCTATCGCGATTGCGGTCTCGCTCTCTTTCCTTATCGCGGCACCGCTCAACAGCCTGGGCCACCGCCTATACAAAGATGCCTCGAAATGGCTCAAAGAGTTCGAACCGGAAAAGCTCAATGCCAGTGATCGCCTGATTGACCTGGGCGACAAGCAGATCCTGATCTTGGGCATGGGCCGGATCGGCAGTGGCGCCTATGACGAACTGGTCGAGACCTATGGCAATAACATCATCGGGGTCGAAACGCGGGAAGATTCGGTCTTGCAGCATCAAGAGGAAGGCCGCCATGTGATCCATGGCGATGCCACCGACCCTGACTTTTGGGCGCGGGTTATTTCCAAACAAAATATCAAACTGATCCTGCTCGCCATGCCTCATAGCCATGCCAACAGCTTTGCCCTGGAGCAAATTCGCGAGCGCAACTATCAGGGGCAGATTGCAGCTATTGCCAAATACAGTGACGAGGAGCAAGAGTTGACCGCTTTAGGGGTCGATGCCGCCTTCAATATCTACCAAGAAGCCGGTAGCGGTTTCGCCCGTCATGTGTGCGAACATTTGACGCCGCAAATTAAGTCAAACTAATTGTTATCGCTTCTAACCAAAACGGCAGCTTCGGCTGCCGTTTGTTTTTGTGTGCAAAATATCACCCACAGTTAAATAAAATTCGGTATTTTTTATTATTTTTAAATTTTATTCACTGTTAGCTCTTTTTGTTTGTTGATTTGAAGTTGAAGGTTGCAATTTATTATTGAATACGCAATTTTAACAATTAACGAAAGGACAGCAAAGACGTGGCCAAGATCTGCCTGGCGCTTAACAGAGTACTAACGGCATACACAACAAGCCGACATCAAGGTAGCGTTCATCGCCACGCTGGTTCCGACAATTTCACGGATAGCAATATTAGTTAATTTTGGGGTAGGAAGTATGTGTTCAGTATTTGGGATCCTAGACATCAAGAGTGATGCAACCGCATTGCGTCAAACCGCATTGGAAATGTCTAAAAAAATGCGCCACCGCGGCCCAGACTGGTCTGGCATTTATTCATCGGATAAAGCCATCCTTGTGCATGAGCGTCTGGCTATCGTAGACCTAAACAGCGGCGAGCAGCCTCTGTACAATGCTGACAAGACACATGCGCTGGCGGTCAATGGCGAGATCTACAACCACAAAGAGCTACGTGCAGAGTTTGCACCGGACTACTCGTACCAGACCGAGTCTGACTGTGAAATTATCCTGGCTTTGTATAAAGAAAAAGGTCCGGAGCTGCTGGATTACCTCAACGGTATTTTCGGCTTTATCCTGTACGATGAGCAAGAAGATGCCTACCTGATCGGCCGTGACCATATCGGTATCATCCCGCTATACCAGGGGTATGATGAACACGGTAACTACTATGTTGCCTCGGAAATGAAGGCTTTGGTCCCAGTCTGTAAGACAATCAGCGAATTCCCTCCAGGCCACTTCCTGTGGAGCAAAGCCGGCGAACCCGTGCGCTACTACAAGCGTGACTGGATGGAGTTTGATACCGTTGCCGATGCCAAAACAGACAAAGTTGCCCTCTCGGAGGCACTGGAAAGTGCGGTTAAACGCCAGCTGATGACAGACGTTCCTTATGGTGTGCTGCTGTCCGGTGGCCTGGATTCATCGGTGATCTCTGCTATCACCAAGAAGTTTGCGGCACGGCGCATCGAAGACAACGAAGAGTCTGATGCCTGGTGGCCAACGCTGCACTCCTTTGCCATTGGCCTTGAAGGCGCCCCGGATCTCAAAGCGGCCAAAGAAGTGGCCGAGCATATCGGTACCGTTCACCACGAACTGACTTACACCATTCAGGAAGGCCTGGATGCGATCCGCGATGTGATTTACCACATCGAAACCTACGATGTCACGACGATCCGCGCATCAACGCCGATGTACCTGATGTCGCGTAAAATCCGCGCGATGGGGATCAAAATGGTGCTATCGGGAGAAGGGGCAGATGAAGTGTTCGGTGGCTACCTGTACTTCCACAAGGCGCCAAACGCCAAAGAATTCCACGAAGAGACCGTACGCAAACTGCTGGCACTGAACATGTTTGACTGTGCCCGTGCCAACAAGTCGATGGCGGCCTGGGGTATCGAAGCGCGCGTACCGTTCCTAGACAAAGAGTTCCTGGAAGTAGCAATGCGACTGAACCCTGAAGACAAGATGTGCGGCAACGGCAAGATGGAAAAACACATCATCCGCGAATGCTTCGGCCATTACCTGCCAGAATCAGTGGCATGGCGCCAGAAAGAGCAGTTCTCGGACGGTGTAGGTTACAGCTGGATTGACACCCTGAAGGAAGTGGCTGAAGCCAAAGTCTCTGATCAGCAGCTTGAAACGGCGAAGTTCCGCTTCCCATACAACACGCCGACCACTAAGGAAGCTTACGCCTACCGTGAGATCTTCGAAGAGTTGTTCCCACTGGAAGATGCGGCGAAGTGCGTACCGGGCGGCCCGTCTATCGCGTGTTCAAGTGCCAAGGCCATTGAATGGGATGAAAGCTTCAAGAACAGTGCTGACCCATCAGGCCGTGCGGTAGCTGCCGTACACAACGAAGCCTACTAATACACGAAACAACCACCTAAAGAGAAAACGAGAGCCAAATGGCTCTCGTTTTTTGATTTCACGTATCAGACACTAAAAGTAAAAGCGGGTACCAAAGATAAAGCGGGTAAAGCTGTCTTCAACACCGTCTTTAGTCACACTGATATCATCGGTGGCAATGTTGTAGTTCACCTCGGCACTTATTGCGACATGTGGGTTGATGAAATACTTCACACCACCGGCAAGCTTGATGTTCAGTGCCGTGACATCTTCAAAATCAAAATCAAAATCACCATCATCACCGGAAAGGTTGGCCACTTGGGCCGCTGCCCCGAGGTAAGGCACCCAGTTGGTGCTGTTGGTGAAGTTGTACTCCGTAAAAGCACCCAGTTGGAACTGCTGGGTACTATCGCTCATGCTGACATCCAGTACCCCACCAATTTCCCAGTTATTGCGGATAAAATACCCATAGGACGTATTGAGCACGAACAGGTAATCATCGACATAATCAAGATCCAAACTACCCTGCAGGGCAAATTCCTGCGTGCCCTGCTCCAGAGTGACTGCCGCAAACGCTGAGGGTGCCCCCAATACGGCGATCACTGCCATTGCCACTGCATGTTTTTTCATGATTATTCTCTCCTTGGTATGAACTCCAAAATAATCATAGGTGCAAAAACAAAAAAGCGCCTGCCGCTTAGTGTTTTTATTCTTAATAAAGAACGATCAGTAAATTAAGCACTTCAAGGCTGAAAAAAAAGGCCTACCGAAGTTGACCTTTTCTTGTTCCGCCTGGGCCTTTAACGCTCCCAGTATGCCTCTTCCAGGCTATCTTCACGCTCCGGCAGACCGCGAGACAGACGCGGCGAATGCTGGGCCAGTACTTCGTAGCTCACGCGGTTCGAGTACAGGCAGATCTGCGAGAACGACGAGTAAGTCAGGAAGTCAAACTGATGCTTGCTTGATTTCGGCACGTTTTCTTTGTGGTAGCGGTTGGCAGACATGTCGTGCAGCAACGCCGACAATGCGCCGTCACCGGCACCGTTGGTGTTCTTGATACGCTCAGGGCCACCCATGTACGGTGCAATGTGCGAGTACACCTTGATCGGATTTTGACATTCTGTCTTCAGCATTGGGCGGCTAAACTCATAGCGGTTGAACTCTGGGATTTCACCCGGAAGAAGAGGCAAGCTGGTTTCACGCTTGGCTTCATCTTCGGTGTAGCCCGCCGTGTACAAGCCAACAGGGCCAGCAGTGCACAGTACCAAGTCAACCCACTCCAGCGTTTTCTCTGATGCCATTAGCGGATCAGACTCACCAGTCAGGGCTTCGGCTTCGTCTTCGTTCATCGCAACAACCGTCACGTGATCACGCAGGAAGTCACGCCACCACTGTGGGTCGTCTTCGATCACGAACTTGGTGCCCAAAGTCAGCACCACCGGAACATCGTGCTTCTTGGCGTACTCAATGGCCTTCATCGTTGCCGCTGGCATTGGGTCACCGTCTTTGCAACGTACCAAGTAGGCCGTCAGCACCAACGCAGAGGCTCGCTTGAAAACATCTTCAGGAATACTGCTTGGTTCCAGCTGGTTCATGCGGCCTTCGTTGATCGCGAAAGTACGTTCGCCGTCTTTGGAGATCAAGGCGAAACAACGGCCAATCGGGCCATTGACCGGCTGCAGGTAGTTCATATCCATACGGCTTGAAGTGTTGCACAGATAACGGTAGGCATAGCTGCCGATTTCAATATCTTTGCTCATCACGCCCAGCAGAACAGATTTGTCATCAGCCAGTACCGAATAGTTGTGCAAGGTATTACCGATCGTACCACCAGCGAACTCGTGGCTGATCAAATCATTGTCTTTCAACTCGCGGTAAAGCGCTTCGGCTTTCTCGTCGGAGATCACCAGCGAGTGGCCTTTGCTTAACTCATAGCGTTCCAGGAATTCGTCTTCGACACATGCTTCAATATCAACAAGAGTCTGATCAATGCCGACAATATGCGTACGTGTCAGTCGCTTGTCTTGCTTAGCTTGGCTAAGAAGGGGATCACGAGCATGGACCGGGAAGTAGTGCTTAGATTTGCGTTGGCCTGGAAATTTCATGTCAATGAGCTGTCTGTTGAAAAATTTTTGCGAATTCTATCACAGAATATAGAACAAAAAAGAAAAAGCTCTCACAGAATGCGAGAGCTTGGCCCTGATGCAGGCAAGATTCCCATACAGGGTGTTCACCATTGTCGACACCCGTGGCCTATGGGCTGTTCCTCACCAGCCTTGGCTGTGTTGCTGTACCAGCGAGGCCATCAAATCAATGTGGGCGGGATTGTCATTCAGGCAAGGGATCAGATTGAAGCTCTCCCCGCCAGCCTCGAGAAATACCTCTTTGCACCCCTCGGCAATTTCTTCCAGGGTTTCCAGGCAGTCAACGGAAAAAGCCGGGCAAATGACATCTAGTCGCTTCACCCCTTTTTGCGCCAGCTCCCTAATGGTGCCTTCGGTATAGGGTTTGAGCCACTCTTCACGGCCGAATATCGACTGGTAGCTCATGCTCATTTGCTCGCGCGGCATACCGAGCTTTTCCGCCAGCAAGGCGGTAGTGCCGTTGCAGTGCTGCGGGTATGGATCGCCATGGTCGGCATAACGTTTCGGAATTCCATGGAAAGAACACAGCAAATAGTCGGCTTTGCCGTTTTGCTGCCAGAAAGACTCGACTGATTCTGCCAGAGCGGCAATATAGCCAGGATGATCGTAGTAGTGGTTTACAAAGCGCAATTCAGGAATATCCGCCCTCGCCTTCAGCACCTTCGCCACCTTGTCGAACACCGCCGCGGTCGTCGTCCGCGAATATTGCGGATACAGCGGCAGTACCAGCACGCGCTCGCACCCCTGCCGCTTGAGGGCATCCAATCCATCGAGCATACTCGGGTTACCGTAGGTCATCCCCAATTCAACCGGCACTCCCAGCTGTTCGGACAGTGCCTGCTGCTGGCGCTTCGAGTACACCATTAGGGGCGAACCATCGTCCATCCATACCGACTGGTAGAGCTTGGCTACTTTCGGCGAACGGATCGGCAATATCACGCCATGTAGGATCGGGCACCAAAGCCAGCGGTTCATATCGACCACCCGGTGGTCATGGAGGAATTCGGACAGGAATCGCTTCACCCCTGCCGGTGTTGCTTCATCAGGCGTCCCCAAGTTTACCAGCAGCACCCCATATGGGCGGGTTTGAATATTGTTATCTATGCTTTGCTCGCTCATATCATCCTTCACACAACGGCGGTAATCATCAATCAAGTTACAGCCTATAACTGTATCAGTTTTCTATTCAGTAAGTTACACCTCAATCGCGAATAACGATCATTTCTCCCACATAAAAAAACGGGCTGACCCAATGGCCAGCCCGTTTATGAACTTGCTAAGCAGCTTGCAATTAAGCCAGTGCTTTTTCCAGCTCTGCGCTTACAGCGGCTACAGGCTGAGTACCGTCGAACTTCAGGTACTTAGTGTTGCCAGCGTCTGCTTCTTTGTTGTAGTAAGCAATCAAAGGTGCAGTCTGCTCGTGGTATACACCTAGGCGAGCACGTACTGTTTCTTCTTTGTCGTCATCACGAACAACAAGATCTTCACCGGTTACGTCATCTTTACCTTCAACCTTAGGCGGGTTGTAGACAACGTGGTAAGTACGGCCAGAAGCTAGGTGGGCACGACGGCCTGCCATACGCTCAACGATCACATCGTCAGCTACGTCAAACTCGATCACGTAGTCAACATCAACACCGATTTCTTTCAGGCCGTCAGCCTGAGGAATCGTACGTGGGAAGCCGTCAAGCAGGAAGCCTTTTGCACAGTCGTCTTCAGCAATACGCTCTTTAACCAGACCAAGGATGATGTCGTCTGACACAAGCTGGCCAGCATCAATGACGGATTTCGCTTGTTTACCTAGCTCAGTACCTGCCTTGATTGCTGCACGAAGCATGTCACCAGTAGAGATTTGTGGAATACCAAACTTCTCCATGATGAATTGTGCCTGAGTACCTTTACCTGCACCTGGAGCGCCCAGAAGAATGATGCGCATCTTGTTCCCCTTTAGATTTGAATGGAGTTTTCAAAGAAGTGAAAAATACACTGATTATGGCACAGTCGCAAGCCCAGTCCCCTGACTGGGCAGCGATTACATGCTTTATCAGAATACAATTTGACACCGGTAGCAGGCGATTAGACCTTAGTTCTACCCTACCCGCACCATGGTTCCGCCGTTAGCCCAGCAGTTTGTTAACCGCCGCCAAGAACTGGGACGGGTCGTCCATCGTGCCTTTTTCAGCCAGCATCGCCTGACCCAATAGCATCTCTACCCAACGACCGAAAATCTCCTCGTCAGCTTCATCGGCCATTTTGCTAACCAGCGGGTGCTCAGGGTTAAGCTCGAGGATATACTGCACCTCTGGCGCGTCGTGGCCTGCAGCCGCCAGCAATTTCGCCATTTGAGTACCCATTTCGTTTTCGTCAGTCACCACCACTGCTGGCGTTTCTTTTAGCTTGAACGTAGTGCGTACATCTTTCACCCGCTCGCCAAGGTAAGTCTTGGTACGTTCAACCACTGACTGGAAGGCTTCTTCCGTTTCCTTACGCTTCTCTTTCTCTTCTTCCTGCTCGAAAGCTGAAAGATCAAGATCTGCTTTGGTGATCGCCTGGAATTGCTTGCCCTCGAACTCTGGCAAGTGGCCCATCAACCACTCGTCAATACGGTCGTGCATCAACAACACTTCAAGCCCTTTGGCACGGAACTGCTCTAAATGCGGACTGTTCTTGGCCGCGCTGAAGCTATCGGCGGTCAGGAAGTAAATCTTATCCTGGCCTTCTTTCATGCGCTCGATGTAGTCAGCTAGCGACACGGTTTGTTCAACTGTTTCGGCATGAGTCGAGCTGAAGCGAAGCAGTTTTGCGATCTTCTCGCGGTTAGCGAAATCTTCAACCGGTCCCTCTTTCAATACCTGGCCGAATTCATTCCACAATGTCTGGTATTTCTCAGCATCATTGCTCGCCAAGCGATCCATCATGGTCAGCGCACGCTTGGTGCATGCCTTGCGCAATGATTGCGTGACTTTATTGTCCTGCAGGATTTCACGCGACACATTCAGCGGCAGATCATTCGAGTCAATCAAGCCACGCATAAAGCGCAGGTAAGATGGCATAAACTGCTCGGCATCATCCATGATGAAGACACGCTGGACATACAGCTTCAAGCCGTGCTTGCTCTCGCGGTTGTACAGATCCCATGGCGCCTTAGACGGAATATAAAGCAGGCTGGTGTAGTCCTGCTTGCCTTCCACCCGGTTGTGGCTCCAGGTCAGCGGCTCGGCAAAGTCGTGAGAAACGTGCTTGTAAAACTCTTTGTATTCTTCTTCAGAAATATCTGACTTATTGCGGGTCCAAAGCGCTTGCGCCTTGTTGATTTGTTCCCACTTGCGGCCGGTCTCTTGACCTTCCTCGTCACGCTCCACAGTCTGGATGTGAACAGGAATACCGATATGGTCAGAGTATTTGCCGATAATGTCACGCAGGCGGTACTCGCTCAGGAACTCTTTCTCTTCCTCACGCAGGTGCAGCACAATGTCAGTACCGCGGGTCTCTTTGGTGATATCTTCAACCGTGTAGTCACCTTCACCGCTTGACTGCCAAGACACCGCCTGATCCGCCGCGACACCAGCTGCACGCGTATTGACCGTGACTGAATCGGCAACGATAAACGCGGAATAGAAACCCACCCCAAACTGGCCAATCAGTTGCGAGTCTTTCGACTCGTCTTCACTCAGCTTGGCAAAGAAGTCTTTGGTGCCCGACTTGGCAATCGTCCCCAGATGCTCAATCACATCATCACGGCTCATACCAATACCATTGTCGCTGATCGTTAGCGTACCCGCCTGCTCGTTAAAGGACAGCTTGACGCCAAGCTCGGCATCGCTTTCATACAAGTCTGGCTGAGATAATGCACGAAAACGCAGTTTGTCGGCTGCATCGGACGCATTAGAAATCAGCTCACGCAAAAAGATCTCTTTGTTGGAATACAAAGAATGGATCATCAGTTGCAGCAGCTGCTTTACCTCAGACTGAAAACCACGGGTTTCCTTATTTTTGTGGATAGTTTGTTCGCTCATTTCAACTCCGAAACTTGTATCAATCAACATTCGGGGATCTAAAACAGCCGTATTCCTGGCTGCTACCCTTTAGATTTCACTTTAATCCAAGTGACTTAGCTATATACATGTGGTCAAACATTATGATTTCAACCTAAAATGTACGTTTTATGTTTTTGATGTTTTTTCAGAGCCGTTTTTTATAATTTTTACATTCAGATATGATTCAGGGTAAAGGCGTATGATATGCGCAGATAGTGTACCCTTGGTGCTAAAAATGAATAAATTAGAAAGTAAATTCCTAATTGGTCAACGTTTTTTGTTTGACCCCTATGACAATAGCTTAATTGACCAACATGAAAATGATGAACTGACCCGACTAGGTAGTAATGAAAGCCGGGCTCTGAGCTTACTGATCGAAGATCCGGGCGCCATCATTACCCGTACTCGCCTGCATGACTATGTCTGGCGCGAGCAAGGGTTTGAAGTGGATGACTCCAGCCTGACTCAGGCTATTTCTACCTTACGCAAGGCCTTGAAAGATTCGACCAAGTCACCGGAATTCATCAAAACCGTGCCAAAACGCGGTTACCAGATGATTGCAATGGTCGAGTCCCTGTCAGAGATCGCCACCACAGCCAGTGCCGAACAAGCTGAAGCTCTTGCCGACAAGCTGGACGAACCGTCCGAGACCGAACGAGAGCTGTTCGAGCACAGCCAGCAAGCCGCTCCGGCCAAAACCTATACTGCAGCGCATCGCATGCATCGCCAGAACAAACCTTTGCCACTGGTTGCGATTTCAGGTGTGCTGGTATTGGTTGCTCTGTTGCTACCTATCATTGTTAACCTGAGCGTGCCGCCCAAATCTGCCGCTTTCGAGCCTTTTGCCGTGGTTGATGATATCCCGGTACTGACTCCAATCAATCACCCGTCACTGGTACAGTGGGAAAAGATGATCACCCAATGCGTTGAGAGCTATCTTGATTACCACCCAGATGACAGGCGACCGATGGAAATCATTGTGTCTGGGGGACAAAATGCCCAGCTCTGGGTTAACTACGTCCACTCCCTAGAAAACCCAGCAGAGAATGTCACTCTGCGTCTGTTGACCAGCCAAAAGGACAACCTTGCAATATGTCAGTAGATACTCCTAAGAAGTCGGTTAGGCACTTCATTTACCAATATTGGGCATTTATCCTGGTTGGCCTCTCTGCTTTATTCAGTGCTTGGTTGTACTACTCGAGCGATTACAAGCTCGAGCAACTGCTGATCTCCCGAGAATGGCAGTCAAGGACCGTCAGCCGCATCGAAGAAACCGAACTGGAGCAGCTCGGCATGCTGCGCCGCGTTGAACAGACCAGCCATGTGGTCTACCTGCCAAACAGCACCTACTCACGGATCACGCTAATGAGGCTGTTCAGTGACAACGAGCAACCGCTAACCATTCACATCTCGGAGTCTGGCAACTGGGATGTCAGCGGTAAGTACCTACTGACTGAGCCTACCGAGTTTAAGGATATCACCTCAGGTACCAATGAAGACTTCCAGCCAGAGCACCTGAAGATCATCAACAAACTCTACCGTATGGATGCCCAGCAAAGCCGCCGTATGGATATCATCAATGAGAAGACCATCTTACTCACCAGCCTCTCTTACGGCTCGCATATCCTGTACTCGCTGTAACCAGCACATCCGCACTTAGCCTGTGTTCAAACCGCCCAGCCATTGGGCGTTTTGTTTTTTGGAAGCGGTGATGAGGTGATGAGGTGATGAGGTGATGAGGTGATGAGGTGATGAGGTGATGAGGTGATGAGGTGATGAGGTGATGAGGTGATGAGGTGATGAAAACCTTCCCTAGCCTCAGCATGCTGTCAAGTTATTGATTTAAAATATTAATCAATGAAAATTTCTTTATCTTGTACAGTTCTTAGAGCACAGAGTCGCTCTTAAACCCATAGGGCCATAGAACCACTTCACCATAAGGCCGATTTTGCGAAGCAAAAAAAAGAACGGGCGCAACTTTCGTTGCGCCCTTAGGTCTTACTTGCAGCAATCCCGCTACTGTGGTGCTCCCTGCATCATTCCATTGAATTGCTGTAATCCGTCAGCAGATTCCTTTTATTCTTCGTCCTGAAGTTGTCCTGTGGCCGTCCTGACCCGTCAGCATATCCTATCCTGACTCTCAACATCCATCCTGGAGGTGTCCCTGACTTCGTCCTGAAGTGGTCCATTGTCATCCTGACCGGTAAGCATCCTGGTTACCGTTTTGCCGTTCCTCGGCTATCCCTTCACAGTCCCTGTTCGACATACCCTCCTGGTACACCGGTCTCTTCCTGAGACAAACCAAATCCTTGGCTTATTCCTGTTCCGTTCCGTCAGTTCCTTCCGACACCAATCACTATACGCCGATGGGCTATATTGAGTAGCCACCCCAAAATAAAATCTGCTATGCAACACGGTTAAAACCTCAACAACCCTCAACAAAAACCCTTTAAAGCAGAAACTTAAGTAAAATAAAGGCGAATAAAACCAATAGCTATCGACACAATATCCCACGCTCTTGTAAGAGATCTCTCACAAGATAGATAGAGTATTAGCACTGAGAAAAAATGTGGGGCTGTGGGGCTGTGGGGCTGTGGGGCCAGCTCTTCTTCGTAGAACCACGGTTAAATCCATAGGACCGCTCTAACGAAAAAAGGGGGAAGCCAAGCTTCCCCCAAACACAATGAACAGTCTAGCAATTATCTAAAATTAGAAGTACAGGCGCATACCGATAGTGAATGCGTTGTCGTCCTGGCCAGCGTTACGCTTGTCGAAGCTCTGGTCAGCATATTCCATGTAAGAAACTACCTGGCTAGTTACCCAGTAATCCGCACCGATGGTGTACTGGTTCAGCTTGTCGTTTTGCGTGTCGTAATCAACGTAGTCGTACACACCGTACACGCCGAAGCCCATGTCAAAGTCGTAGCGCGCCATAGCACCAATACCCGTTTGCTCATCGCCCGCAAAATCGTAGTCAGAGTACATTGCCGCTAGCGACAAGGCCTGCCATTCGTAGGTCGCGTTCAACGTCCAAGACGTGTCTTTATCATCGCCGTAGATGCTCTTGACTGTACGCTCAGACTGGGTGTAGGTACCCGATAGGCCAAGGCCGAAGTCCGATGTCCATGCCGCACCCAGCGCGAACGCCTGGTCGATATCAACACCGTTGCTTTCGGTGCCGGTGTGGTACTGCGCCATCACAGTGAAGTCACTGATATCAATCTTGTACTGGATACCGTTGGTCAAACGGTCAGTGGCAGCCTCATCTGATTTGATGTTTGCCGTACCGCCGTACTCCCACGTGATATCGTACTGGCCCGCCAGGGTATCTTGTACTGCTGACATACGGCCCATACGGAATTCACCGAAGTTACCACCGATCGCCACCGAGCCGAACTTCAGGAAGTCGTCGTCATCAGAGCCATCACCATCTTCTGGGATGATGTTGAATTCTTTTAGTACATCACCGTTGATGTACATGTTGTTGTCCATGAAGTAGTTAACGCTAAGACCAAGCTCTGTACCTTCTCCGGTGAAAGTACTGTCCGCGCCCATGTGACCATTATCTGTCGTCTCGTAACGTGCACGCAGGTTACCGTAAACGTTAACAGATAGATCATCAGAATTATAAACCTCTGCCGCCATTGCTGACGCGCTAGCTACTACCGAGCCAATCACGGCTGCAACTACTGTCTTTTTCATGTTCACTCCTAATCGTTCCCTGACTTTCAAGCAGTCGAAAACTTGGTATTAATTTTTTATGTGATACGCCGGTAACGAAGGGCATGAAGGGCATGAAGGGCATGAAGGGCATTTATAACCATCAACCATCATCACCTGGCAAGTAACGTTATTATTTAATACATGAAAACAATCAGTTAGGAACTGAAATTCTATTAAAGAATATTTTGATAGAAGTTCTTAGAAAACAACTTTTGCTAAAATCTAAATATTTCTTTACCACTCTAAAAAAGCTAAATTTGGCTTTTTAAGTGCTTGATTAGGCAAGAAAGTAAAAAAAGGGCAAAAAAATACCAACATCAAGTGTTGGTATTTTAGACAAAAAAAGTTTATATAAAACAAGTTTTATATCTATCAGTACAGTTTTTGCCGCCCTGCCAGGGAATGGGACAAGGTTGTGCCATCGACAAGCTCGAGCTCACCGCCAACGGGCACCCCATGGGCAATCCGCGAGGCCGGAGTCGAATACTCACTGCAGAGCTCGGCAATATAGTGAGCGGTCGCTTCCCCTTCCACCGTCGGGTTGGTCGCCAAAATCAGCTCGCTGATCTGCTCGTTTTGCAAACGAAACTCTAGAGTATCCAGACCGATGTCAGAAGGGCCGATACCATCAAGCGGTGACAGGTGCCCCATCAGCACAAAATAGCGGCCGGAGAACTGACCAGTAGCTTCGACCGCAACGATATCTGCCGGAGACTCCACCACACAGATCTGACCGTTTTCCTGGCGACGGGGATTGGAGCAAATTGCGCACACTTCTTCCTCGGTAAAAGTACGGCAATCCCGGCAGTGACCAATTTCGGTCATCGCCTTACTCAACGCGTCGGCCAGTTGCAAGCCGCCCTGTCGGTTTCTCTGTAACAAACTGAAGGCCATACGTTGCGCTGACTTGGGTCCGACCCCAGGCAGGCACCGTAAGGCCTCCATCAGTTGCTCCAGTAAGTGACTGGTACGCATTAATTAGAATGGCATCTTAAAGCCAGCAGGCAGATTCATACCACCGGTTACGCTAGCCATCTTCTCTTTCTGTGCTTCTTCAATGCGACGCGCCGCATCGTTGAATGCTGCCGCGATCAGGTCTTCAAGCATGTCTTTGTCGTCTTCCATCAGACTGTCATCCAGTTCAACACGACGTACACTGTGGCTACCCGTCAGAGTCACTTTTACCAGGCCAGCACCAGACTCGCCGGTCACTTCCATATTTGCGATCTCTTCCTGCATCTGCTGCATGCGCTCTTGCATCTGTTGCGCCTGCTTCATCATGTTAGCCATACCGCCTTTACCAAACATATCATCTCTCTCTGTGGTCTGGTTAATCTATAAGGGTCTTACGCTATCTTCATCAAGTACAGCAGCAAACCGCTGACAAATGAAATTCACGTTTGGATCAGACAGCAGACTCTGCTTGGCCTGATCCAGTTTCTGCTGATAAATTGCCTCACGCCATTCAAGTGGCGAGCGGCCTTTATCACTCAATTCAATTTCTAACGACACGGTTTCGGCAAACAGTTCACTCATTGCCAGCGCCAGTTGCTCCCGTGCCTTGGCTGTGTCCAGGTGCTGCTGAGAAGGGCGAAGACATAATTTCACCTGATTACCTTCTCTTTCGAAGGCTGAATTAAGCGCCAACTGCTGGACCATACGCCCAACATTAAGCTTAGTCACCCAATCCGACCAACTATCCTGATTTGCAGCTTCCTTGACAAGCAATTTCACCATTTCCGGTGTTTTTTCATGCTCCAACGCTTGTTTCAATGCCGTCGGCGCGACGACTGGCTGTACCTCACTCGGCTCGGGAAGCGTTGTCGGACGCCACTGGTATTCAGCGGCTTTTGCGCCAGCGTTTTCCATACCGCCAGGCTGCGCTGCCGCTGTGTTCAGTGCACCCGGTACCGGCATCGCATTTCCAGCTGCCTGTACCTGACCGTTTTGCTTACTGGCAATACGATCAAGTACGCTGCTGCTTGCAACTTTTTTAGCCCGTACCGGTTCAGCCTTTTTTCCGCTATCCGACGTGCTGCCGTCGCGTTTGGCTTTGCTGCGCAGTTGGTTTCTCGCCGCTAGCAATCCCGATGCAGCCGACCCCGGTACCGACTGCGCTTGAGCCGGTGGCGCAGGATGCGCCTGATTTGGTGCCACTGACTCAGGTATCGCTACCGGCTCATACCCGGCCGGACCATAACTCTCGGCAGGTGGCGGAACAGAACTCGCCTGCCCTGCTGGCGGATGAATATGGCCTTGCGGCTCATGCGCAGGCATGCCCTGCGGCTGGCCATGCACGTGCTGAGGCTGCGAAGTAGCCGACTGTTGTCCGCCATGCATCTGTGCTTTTAGCGCTTGTACCCGTTGAATACCTTGACTCGACGGCTGGGCGGCTTGTTGCTGGGGCTTCTGCTGTATCGGCGCTGCGGCGGGCTGTGCCGCCGGGACAGCGACCTGCTGCGGCGTAACCGCATTAACCGACACCGGCCTGAAGGCCAGCATTCTCAGCAATACCATTTCCAGTCCAGTTCGACCATCTGGGGCAAACGCCAGATCCTGCCGCCCCTGCAGGGCAATCTGGTAACACAACTGAATTTCTTGTGGCGAGACGGCTTGGCTTAATGCGGTAATGCGTGGCGCATCCGGCGCACTGTCGTCCAATGACGCAGGCAGTGCCTGGTGCATCGCCACTCGATGGAGCTGGGTGGCCATCTCGCGCAGCAAGCTGTCCCACTCGACACCAACCGATGCGAGTTCTTCCAGGCAAGCCATCGCTGGGGCGGCTTCGCCATTGGCTACCGCCTCAAGCAGATAAAGTGCCTGCTCGGTATTGAGAGTACCGAGCATTTCAGATACCGCATCGGCGTGCACCTGGCCATTACCTAATGCAATTGCCTGATCGGTCAGACTCAGCGCATCACGCATGCTGCCTTCGGCAGCACGGGAAAGCAAGCCCAGTGCCCGGGGTTCAAACGCAATTTGCTCTTTGGTCAGCACCTTTTCCAGCTGTGACTGGATCTGGCTGTTGTCCAAATGCTTAAGATGGAACTGCAAGCAACGGGAGAGAATGGTCACCGGCAGCTTCTGCGGATCAGTCGTCGCCAGAATAAACTTCACGTATTCAGGCGGCTCTTCCAGCGTTTTCAATAAGGCGTTAAAGCTATGACGAGACAACATGTGCACCTCGTCAATCAGGTAAACCTTGTAGCGTCCACGGGCCGGTTTGTACTGAACGTTATCGAGCAGCTCCCGGGTATCTTCCACCTTGGTACGCGATGCCGCATCGATTTCCAACAAATCGACAAAGCGCCCCTCATCGATTTCACGGCAGGTTTGACACTGGCCACATGGCGAGGCCGTAACACCCTGCTCGCAGTTCAAACCCTTGGCAAAAATACGGGCAATCGTGGTTTTACCGACCCCTCTCGTTCCACTGAACAAATAGGCATGGTGAAGACGGTTGTGGGCAAGCGCATTGGCCAGCGCCGTCAATACGTGGGACTGACCAACCACATCATCAAACTGGTGCGGGCGCCATTTACGTGCCAGAACCTGATAACTCATGTTAACTAACCTTACAGAATCAAGAACTCAATGCTAGCACAGGGAGGATTTTTGAGCGAGAGAACGCGCCTACGAGCGCCCAATGATTAGCCAGCTCCCCGAAAAATAAGACCCAGAGGAGCTGAGCATCTGCATTAACAGAAGAGAATTAGTGACCGTCGAAGTCGCATAGGCTAAAGACACTCAGGCCGATACCTTTCAGGCGCTCCTCACCACCGATATCCGGTAAGTTGATAACGAAGGCAGCATCTTCTACTACACCGCCCAAGCGGCGGACCAGTTTCGTCGTTGCTTCGATGGTTCCGCCCGTTGCCAACAGATCGTCCACCAGCAAAACCTTGTCGCCCTCTTTGATCGCATCCACATGGATCTCCAGGGTATCTTGGCCATACTCAAGCTCATAGCTCTCGCCAATCACTTCGCGCGGCAATTTACCTGGCTTGCGCACCGGCACAAAGCCCACGCCCAACTCCAGCGCGAGAGGCGCCCCGAACAAAAAACCACGCGCCTCAGTACCGATCACCTTGGTGATCCCTTTACCCTTATATTGCTCGATAAGGATCTGCATTGTCGCACGGTAAGCTTCCGGATCTTCCATCAGGCTCGTCACATCACGGAACAGGATCCCTGGCTTAGGGTAATCAGGAATGGATTTGATGCTATTTTTGATCAACGCGAGCTTTTCTTGAGTCATAATATTTTTCCATGCTCCCAAAACGGCAAGGCCGCGGAGCCATAACTGAACAACACAGCAGCATGCCGGCATACTGCTGAAAAACTGGTTCAAATAGTAATTTTTTTCCCCAAGCGGGGCAAGGATTGCGGCGCACTCAGCCCCGATAGGATGATCCAGATAGCATTGGCAGTAAAATTAGCTCTGCGGTGTGGGGGGATCCCGCTCAGGCAATCGGTTGAACCAAACAAGCAGCACCACCAACATGGCCACTAGCATCACTTTGTGCCAAAGCAAAGGAACCAGGTATACAGATAGGGCAAAGCTGGCGACGATCATGACATTGGCCCTTCGCTTGACATGCTTCGAAACCGCACGGTGATGGTGCCAATTGTGCAAAATCGACCCGAATCTCGGGTGGTGCAGCAACCAATGGTTAAGCGTTGGCGAGCCACGCATAAAACACGCACTGGCAAGCAGCAGAAAGGGGGTGGTCGGCAACAGCGGCAGAAAGGCCCCGAGCAGCCCCAAAGCCACACAGATCCAACCACCCAGCAAAAAAAGTGTCTTTTTAACCATTCTTCCTAACCATAGTAAACGGCTATTTACCATTAATACGAGTTTATACCTATGCTAACGCAAACAAAAATACCAACAACCACTAGATTGTTGGTATTTGTGTCAAGCTTGGGGTAACGCGCTGATGCTTATGAGCTAAGCATGCCTACCCAAGTCAGGATAGCGGGCAACGTCGGCAGCGCCAATACGGCAATAAAGCCGAAGAAATATTTAACATACATGGTCGCCCCGGTTTGCCAAGTACCCACGCTCTAAAAAATCAAACTGGTTAAGATTGCAGTCATACATCCGGACTTAGTTCGGCATGTATGCCGCTGTCCCTAAAGGATTCCGCTGACCCA
>NZ_PYME01000046.1:0-28858 GCF_003025515.1 Photobacterium gaetbulicola
ACCCTATGCTGCGCCCCGTTGTTGGATTAAATTCGCTCTGTTGTTGCGGTTACACCATGGGTGTTATGAACTTTGTCATTTGCTGTGTAATTGCGCAGCGGTGGGCGTGTCGTGGTCGGTGTCACCATTGTTTTCGCCTTGTTTTTTAACGTCTTTATTTGCTTGCCTTTTAAGACGATAGAGTGGCAAGAACCACATTGACCACCAGAGGGTGAGTGTGGTGACTACAGCGAGTATTGGCTGAGATACCACATGAAAATAGTCCTCTCTGACCGCTTCAAATGAAAAGTCTACGCCACTCGCCATTAGGGCATTCATTGCAACTTTATAGATAAGGGTACCAAGGTAGCTGGCAAAAAAGCCTCGTGATAGATACGTCACACCTAATGCTTTATATAAGTGTCACCTTTCTTTAACTCCTCACTTCATAGCCAAGTGCCCGTGTGGACTTGAAGCACCGACGATACATGAGTACCAATGGCGGCGTGTTAAAGAAGCGATGATACTTGGGACGCCTGTCGAACTACTCGTCCAGACCCGGCGTGTGAAGTGCTCCGATTGTGGGGTCAAAACTGAAGCTATCTCATGGCTTGAGCCTTATGCTCGATTAACCAACCGGTTAAGAAGCTATATAGAGCAACTCCTGCCACTTCTCCCAATCAAGCACATCTCTCAACTTACTGGCGTTCACTGGCACACGATAAAGCAAATAGATAAGCATCGGTTAGAGCGTGTGGTGCCAGATGTTGATTGGAGTAAGTTACGGCAACTTGTTATGGATGAGTTCGCTATTTTCAAGGGACACCGTTATGCCACGGTCATTGCTGATGCCAAGACCCACCAGGTCCTATGGATAGGCCTCGGACGCAGTCGAAAAGATATACGCCCATTCTTTGAGCAGCTTGGAGAGTATGGAAAAAATATAGAAGCGGTTGCGATGGATATGAATACAGCTTTTGATTTAGAGGTACAAGAACATTGTCCCAATGCCCGTATTGTGTACGACCTATTTCATGTTGTTGCTAAATTTGGACGTGAAGTCATGGATAGGGTCAGAGTTGACCAGGCCAATCGACTCAAACAAGATAAGAAAGCCCGACAGTGGGTTAAGCGCTCACGCTGGGTCTTGTTGAAGAACCGAGATAACTTGAATGACAAGCAAGAGACTTACTTAACGAAACTCTTGGCTATGAATCGAGACTTGATGACGACCTACCTTCTAGGAGCTCAACTCAAAGAGCTCTGGCGATGTCATTCAGAATCGCAAGTGAAGACCCTATGGGAAATATGGTGGCAACAAGTTCAAGAAAGTGGAGTGAAGCCGCTGAAAGACTTTGCACGAAAGTTAGAACCCTACCTTCACGGTATCATCGCATCAGCGAGCTATCCGTTGAATACATGTACGCTTGAAGGGATAAACAACAAAATCAAATTGATTAAGCGAATGGGCTACGGATATCGAGATACCGAGTACTTCTTCCTGAAGATAAAAGCGGCCTTCCCCGGAAAGCCGCAATGAATCAAAAAAAAGCCCCGAGTTTTACCGGGGCAATAGCATAAACAATCAAAAAAGAAGTTTGGTTAGGTATCTTAGCGTGGAAGCTAAAAACGAGTACGGATCTACTCTTAGCTATCAGGGCTGCGATGGTGGTCGTTGCGCAGGGTGCGCGAGGCGGGCCATCCAGCCATGATAGTACCCAATGGAGCTATTGTATTGCCAATATCATTTATATGTTGCTCGAGGGGGTGTTTTTACGGTTCGTGCTCCCAAATAAAGTTTTTACTGGTCAATAAAGCATCGGTTTGTTGACGTCATCATGAGTAGCCTATGGAGCTCCTGGGTTCTTTTTGCCGAGCTAGTGAATTGAAAAAAGCCATCAATCGCTGTTTCTATATTATTGCTCCCAGAAAGTGTAAGCATTTTAATCAGTAGCGGTTTGTAGTCGGTGCTAAATAGAATAAATCTTTTTTGCTCTATCTTGACGTGTCTATAGATGTTAAGGTTATTTTGTAGCGCGGCATGCAGGTCTGCCCCCCAGTTTGATTGGGCCAGTTTTGCCGGCGGATTTCTATCGTGGGTTATTAACTCTACGGTGCCTTTTATATTATCTATCCTTCCTTTTTCAGGATTATATCTAACAAGCCAGAACCGGGGTGTCAGCGTATTATGGCCCTTGCCGGCAATAATAAAGATATGCTGGTTTTCTTGGTGTGTCATAGGTTGGTTGACGGCAAGAGGGAGCTCGCAGATCATGCAGTTTCCGTGCGAGGAATCCTTGTGAAGTTCCCATCGGTAATGCTTGGTCAGGGTACGCCTTTTTATATGGCTATCCAGTATTCTTTTTAAATTAAGCATGGTTATTTGTCGGCTGTTATTCTCTTCTGCGCAAAAAATCCCCCGTAATAGAAGTGGGTGTGGGGGCTAAGTTGGAAATATAAACGTTACTGCCTACTTGCTGCATGGAGGCAGATAGCTTACCAACAAGGCACGCCGTGTATGTTGCCGTTACCTTACACATCAGGGCCCGGCCTCGGAAAGGTGGGTATACCGGCCCTTGTTATATTGAGGTTCGTTTGAAATAAACACCAATATCAGGGCTGACCGACCTAGTGCTCTTTTGGTCTTCGGACTTTGTTGGGTATGGCTATTTCCAAAGTGGCAAATATTTCATTATCTATTTGTTTAATATGGTGATATGGAAATTAAGTAATAAGTGGTTTCTCTTTACTTTATTTATAATAGATAATGCTTTCTGTATGCTGACTTTGGTTTTTCTGGTATTGGTCACTCCTGCTTTCCGCCATTGGTTGGTAGGACTTTAGCATATAAATCTTGTTCGTATAT
This sequence comes from Photobacterium gaetbulicola, assembly GCF_003025515.1. Taxonomy (NCBI): domain Bacteria; kingdom Pseudomonadati; phylum Pseudomonadota; class Gammaproteobacteria; order Vibrionales; family Vibrionaceae; genus Photobacterium; species Photobacterium gaetbulicola. The sequence goes on from NZ_PYME01000046.1 coordinate 2,846, forward strand.
TGAAGGTTTTGGTTATGTTGGTTTAAATTTTTATTTTGCGGCTCATGCTCCCAATTACTGCAGGTGAATATTAAGTTTTGTTATGCGTTCCGCCGTGATTCTATTATCACTTTTTTCTCTTGTAGGTTAGTTAATTATTATTAAGTTTTATATTTCTGCCTGATGGTGAGTCGTTTTTTAGGCAGTATGTTTTATTATCATGTGAAGCTTTGTGCCAACAGGGCATATGACATATTCAACCGGAGTACTTACCAGTTGCCTATTGTTTGACTGCTGGAAGTTGGTTTTTATTCCGCTATTCCTATCTAACCTGAAGGTATTTTCAATGAATAAGCTTGTTATTGGCTTGGCCCTTTCGCTTGCGGGGGCGCCCCGGTAGCAGGCCGGGGCTTTTTGTTGCTGGTTCAGGAGGGAATTGCGTGGCCCTCCCTAGAAGTCGGCCTCGAAGGTCAGGCTGACGGTATCGAAGTAGGTTTTGCCTGTCTCGCCGTACTCCATGATCTTGCTGAGGGTGAAGTCTATGTAGCCCGGGTAGTCATAATCGAGGTCAGTGAATTCTGCACCATCGATATAGGTAGGAATATCAGGTCGTAAGTTGAAGGTCATTCCTTGCTCGGGGAATCGTGCCTGAGCGTCCAGCTCCATCATGGTGCCGGCGAAGTAGCAGCCCCCCTCGGTGGTAGGCGCGCTGGTGTTGCTGCACTGCATAGTAATGCTGTACCTCTGGTTGCTCTGGGCCCTGAACCGCACGTTGCCGGTGAAGGTGTTGCCATCCTCGTAGGACGGCGACAGGGAAACCGATGTATGGGGCATGTCTATCCTGAACACGTGGCCGACGACCAGGCTCAGGTCGGGAATGTAAGGCGCAGTTCTGGGTGCGCTTGATCCCCAATAATCGGTACGCTCGCTTATTTCAATCTCATTGTTGCTGAATTGGTAGCCGCCAGTGGCTGAATAAACCCCCGGTACGACGGAGTCAGGGTCAAGCAGCTCGAATGCTAATGTGGCATAAAGTGCTACGTTGGTTCCGGGCTTGCTCCTCATTTCTATTGCACCATTGCTGCCGTTGCTTTTTTCTGCGTACGCATTTCGGGGGCTGAGATGCTGTTGGCAGGTAACTCCCGAGATAGCGCCACCATTATACCCATAGCTGGCTTGTCTTCTTATGCCTAGCGGGATCACCTTTAACTGTGCAGTCCCCCTCCCTTCCCTTTCATACAGGGTCACAATCGCAGGCTCGCCAACCCGCATTACGAACCACCAAGTTGTATTCCCCACGATTTGACCTACTATGTTATATCGCTGGCCATAAGGCATATTTTCAGCGCAATTAGGTGCTGATGAAGTTCCCGTTTTTGGGAAGACATAGTTGCTTGAAGCTCCGGGGGTGTAGTGGAGCATGCCAACAGGTATAGTGTATTGAGACCCCTGTACCAGCCCGGACCAAGTTGCTAGGTAGCATACGGTGGCCAAAATTCGGATCATTGTATTCATTTTTGCTTTACCCATTCTGGCACCCCACCTTGCCCAAATACACGAACTCTTGGTTGTTGCTGGCCGTCAGGCTGTCGTCGAGTTTGACGGTGCAGAGCGAGCGGCCCTTGCCGTCGATCAGCTCGATCACCGGGTACTGGCGCGATACTGTCAGCTGGAAATATTCTTCGTTGTCGCTACCGAGTACATCGACGGTAGACTCGTGGTTGCTGACGGTGACCTTGGACTCGTGGTTCTTCAGTGTGACGCTGTCGCTGCCTAAGTCGCTGAAGTCGATATAGCCTGCGGCCTCGAACGTCTGCCTCGGATCGATGGACAGGAATGCGAAGTTGCCCTTGTAGAGCACGTAGTCGTGACTGTAGTCGTCGATGACGGCATTTGATGAATTGATGTACATACTGCTCTCTGTGAAACTGGGTACGGTTACTAGGGTGTTGCTGTCCCTAAGCTTGACGGAGTTCCCCCCGCTGACATCAGCCCGGACCTCGACATTGCTTCCTGGCTGGGTATCCATCTTGACGATCACCCCGGAGCTGGCCCCGCTCCGGTCGAAGGCGTACTGGGTGCCAGAGAAGTAGATGTTGCCGCTGGCCCTGCCATACAGGTTGCTGTTGTAGGTACCCTGCCGGGCGTCCCGGTACACAAAGCCGCCCAGGTAGGCATTGGCACTGTCGAACCTGAAGTCAGCATCGGCGCTGAGTCGTACGAACTCAGCGCCCCCCCCGGCGGTGAAGGTCAGCTGGCTCAGCTTGCTTTCCTCCGGCGTCTGCTTTGACAGGATGGCTTCGCCATAGGACGACTCGCGCTGGCCGGTGTAGGTGAAGTTGGTGCTCAGCGAGTAGTCCTGTCGGTCGCCGAGCATAAAGTTGAGCGATAGCGTGGCCCGCAGGTCATCGGTCGACGAGGTCCCCAGTGAGGTACTCAGGTTGGCTGGTACGCCGAACAAGCTGATGGCATTCTGGTTCTCGATATTCAGCTCGCTGTAGTCTTCCCGGTATTGCGGCGCATTCATCTTTGATGCATGGGCATTGATCATGAACAGCTTGGAATAGCGGTGGTTCGGCATCAGCGATACATTCAAGAAGTACGAATGGCTCTCGGTCCCGAGCAGATCTCTGAAGCGGTAGTTGAAGTTGCTGTTCACCATTTTGCCAAGCAGTGTGCCTGCATAGTTTGTTTGTAGGTTTACCCCCCAGTCTTTTGACTGGATGTTGAATTCTGTTGATAGCGCTACGCCCAGGGGGAAAGCCGGCTGGTAATTGATCGTCGACTGGAAATACTGCGCCGTACCTATGTTAAGTATCGAGAACGAACCGGTGGTGGAGTCACTGACTTTGGACTGGTAGGCGAAACCGGCGACCAGATCATCGTAATCACCGTCCAGGATATCGAACTGCCTCTCGTCCGAGTTCATCATGCCCAGCGCCAGAGTGAAACCGCTGTCGGTCAGCGAGTTGCTGACCGTATCCGTGATGGCCTCGAGCTCCTCGCCGCTCAGGGACCGGCGCACGATCGTCACGTCGTAGACGCCGATCGGAAAATCAGCGACCGGGATTTGCGCCATCCCGGCCGCTTCGCGTGTGACGTAGAGCAGGCGGTTGCCGCGGTATACCTCGATCATGCCGGTAAACGGCATGAACACCTGCAAGGGGGTTCCCGTGCCTTGCTGCTTGTTCCTGAATGTTTCGTTGGTTGACGAGTACCAGCCCCCCACCATGTTGCGGCTGGGGATGACCCCGATGCTCGAGCTTATTAGGTCGTTCTGGCCGGAGGGCTTGAACCCGAGTTCATGCTTGATACCGGCATAGGTTCTTGAGCCCAGCAACTTACCGATGTTGAGCGAGTTCTCCCCGTTATTGCGGTCGAAGATCGGCTCGGCCTCAATGAGGTATTCCGCGTAGGAAACCTGCCCGGCCAGCGACAGGGAGCCGTTGGCGTTGTCCCCTTCCGTGAAGTTGGCGCTGTAGCGAACGCTTCCGCTCACTGTGTCCACCGTACTTTGGCTGATGTGCTCCTTTTCGCGCGTATCCATGCCGCTATCGGCTCCAATACCGAAATGCTGGTTCAGGGCCGGAACGGAGCCTTCGTCCGGCTGCAGGTATACCAGCTGTACCTTGTCTTCGTACTTTTCGCGCAGCGTGAAGCTCATCGCCCCGCAGAGGCCTTCGTCATCAATGATATCGCGGATGAGTATGCTCGAGGCGCAGCGATAAGGTTTGTCCAGTTCCAGTTCCTGTCCGCCCGAGCGGTAGCGCTTTGCACCATACCCGGATAAAACAATTTCACCCTCGTCAATGGTTTTATCTAGGTATAGCAGTTCGGTCGGTGTGGTTTCATTGCCAAGCAGGTCTTCGAAACCGGCCGGGGTCATAAAGCTGAAGTCACTCGGTTGAGCCGAAGTGTTTGTTTGTGCGGCGGTACCCTGGTAGCAATACAGCGTAGCCCAGGCGGTAAATATTGTTCTTGTTATTTGTGTCATAGGCTTTATTAGCTTACTGACTCGTGATTACTCTCTTGCCGGCACCGGGCTCGACTAAATCACACTGCCATGTCAATTTGCTATCCCCGTTGATTATTGAATTAAAATCAAGCTGGCGTTTGGGCGGCAGGCGAAACTCCGTAAACACCTTGCAGTCATTCTCCCTGCAGATATTACAGTTCTGCAGCAGGGTTATACTGTCACCGTTGTTGGTCAACCTGCCTCCATCGACGTCGAGTTGGTAGGCAGGGTTCGATTTGACGACGGTGGCAAACGTGGTCGAGGAAATCGAGAAGAACAGGGTAGCTTTCTTTTCTTCCTTGCTTTCGGTGCCGGTATATTCAATTTCAGTGATCGGATAAAAGCGGATTTTATAATTCCTATCCGCATCAAGCTCCTTTCCTGTATATATCGCCCTTACATTGGTTCTACCATTGGGCGGGATGGCAATTTTTTCCGGGAGTACAATTAAGTTGTCTTTCTTTAATTTTCCCTTTATTTCTATGAGTTTTTCTTTTCCTGTTCCTATACTGTCCGGGTCAATATAATAAACGCCGATTTTTACAAACCTTGGGGTATCCTTGTCTGGGTTGGAGACCTGTATTAATGACGATGAGTCTTTGCTGTTAGAGTCGAGTATTGTTACTTTGCTGGGTACCGATACCTGCATGACACTGGCAGGGGCTGGCACGCTGAAAAATACAATAAAAGCTAGCAATAGCCGTGAGAAGTAGTTTGGGTATAACATGCTTTTGTCCAGGCCATAAAACATGGAGTACTTCCGTACTCCATATCTGAAAAGTGGGGGCTTTTAAAATATTAAAAGTTATCTTCAAAAACCATGTTGACAACACCGGCGTACAAACCGACAGTATCGTGGGGGCCCACAGCCTCGATTGACAGGTCGATCACGTGTGTCTCTGGTGGGCCTTCAGGATCTGTGTTACTAATGATTGGTGCTGCTATTGGGCCGAGCACTGTATCATCCAGCTTTACTGTCAGCGGTATTTTGGTTGTCCCGTTAACCAGCTCTGCTTCCTGCTGTAGGTATGCTGTAAGTCCCACAGAAGTCGTTGCATTTAGGCGCAGTTGGTATGGGTTGAATGTTTGTGTTGTTGTGTCGTATGGCAGCTCGATATCGGTCGGCCACGATCCGTATACAGGCTCAACGCTAAATGTACCTGATGGTATTGTTGCCGATACATTGATAACTTTATTTATTTTATCGCCGAGATCTGCATTTGCTGTCCCGCTAGAGACCAATGCCGCTAGAGTTAGCGAAGCAACAATATTTGTTTTTTTGCTAAACATTTTTTATCCTTGTTATGTTAGTTGTGTAATCGACTATCTATTTTATAGTGCTGTTTATTTTTAAACTGACTGAGTTAATTTTTATGGTGTGTGAGGTGGTTGCTACGGTCTATTTTTGGATATACATTTACTATATCGCTTAAAATAAATCCTACCCTTGGGACTGTCACAATAATATTCATTTCAGCTACATGTTTAATTTTTTGCCGAAGGGTACATACCAGCTGGTTCAGGCTGGCTGCTGTCGGTATGACGCCTCTCCCGCGCCAGACTTCATCTTCAATATAAGCCCGCTTTACATTTTTACCGACATGGGAACACAGAAGTTTAAGCATTTTGGCTTCTGTCGTTGTTAGTTTAACTTTATTGTCATCCGTACTTCTTATTATCACGCGTTCAGCCGAGAGAAATATACACTTGTTATTGTCTCCTATGCTTATTTCATAGATTGATTTCATAACTTCTTTTTCCAGTTTTTGCTTGTTTAAATGTAGAGGTTGTTGCTTTTTATTAGTATTTTTTGTTTTGTATAGTAATCGTCAAGCTTTGCTGTACAAGAGTGTAAATTGCATTATAAGGCTCATTGTCACATAAAAATTCGTAGGTAATTGATTGTAATGAAATAAAAAAAATAGATTAAATGCTCTATTTTTGTTATATATAAGGTGTACTTGAAAATTATTACGGCGTGAAATAAATACCCAGTTTTGCTGCCCCATCAGTACAGGCTGTTATGTGCGCTAGCGGACTACTGGCAGGTTCCGATGCGGTATCTTAATATCTGGTGGCAATGATTATCTGGAGAAGGAAGCAATTGCGTTAGCCATTATTAAGAAAAATAAATATCTACTTTGGCGCGTTATGATAAATATCATGGAAATTATAGTGGTACCATTCATTAATCTATTATTATGCTTTTAATATGCCCATGTGCATCAATAATGTTGATTCGCCTGATAAGAAGAGCAACAGCTAGATTTGTATCGTGAGTGGTGCTTAGCCAGAAAGTATATATGCAAGCACTAATTGTACTTTATTTTGATTGGAGTGTGTTCATATCAGTCAACGATGAATTATTATTGGTTAGCATCGTTATCTATTGAAAAATCAAAAATTAACAATCATATATTATGAAGAAGTGGGAGCAGTTTGATAAGAGGGTCTATCGCACCCTGCGTAAAGCATTGGAGAGGAGTGGTCACCTCTCGTTGTTATCAATAGTTTCTAGTCAGAAAAAAGTTCAAAATCAGAAATTTAAGTCCTTTATCCTTAAGAGGGTATATTGTGTTAATCTACTTCAGGATACGTATGAAAAATCAAACAGCAGCAGAGCTGACAATCTTAGAGCAAGAATGTTAAAATGATATAGCTTCCCGCTAAGATATCAAAACTTTTGTTGGTGGCGATTTATCACCTGCGATTGTGTTGGTTAGTATAGGTTTATCTTTTTTATTGCATTGTATTTGCTATAGGCAATCTATTAGAAAGCCGTTTGAACTTAGCTGCTGCTTTTTCTAGACCTCTTCCATTTCGATGGAGGAAGTGCCGCAGTTTCCGTTCCATACCGAACGGCTCGGACAGCACCCTGCGGGCGACCTGCTCTATCTCACCCCCCTCTCCTTCGGTCGCGCCTCCCTCGTCTCGGCGGTTCGACCAAGCCTAACTGCGCTGCGCAACGTCTTGGCCCTTCGGGTCACTATCAGGGCTGGGCAGAGCAGGAGCTTTCGTCCCCTGCGGGAAGTGCTGCCAGTTGCCGGGGCCTTCCATGTGATCGCTTGGCTTCCTTTGTTCGGGGAGCCGTTTGCATTGCCTTTCTTTCCGCCAGCTTCTGATCCTGCAGGCACAGAACCTGCACAGCAAAAGTGAAATGCACGCTCCGCGCTTTTGCTGTGCAGAACCCTGTGCCTGTGCGGGAAGCTAGGCGAAAACGGCAATGAAAACCCAAACAAAGGAGCTACGCTATGTCACATTCCAGCCTTTCCCGGCAAAGCATCACTAACCCGCAAGGTACGAGCAACGTATCCCCGTTGCATCCGTCAGGCTCTACAGCAATGAATCGCGGTACGGGGGAGTTCGTTATCGATCACCGCCTCTACCGGCTCTTTGAAAAATTAAGGGAAGCGAACCCGAGCGTACAGGTCATGGTTAACGCCCTGAATATCGCGATGGGGCCGGAAGGCCCCAGCATCCGTACATGCGAGGATCTGGAAATGTTCCTCGAGGCTATTGCCGACTTCGAGCAACAGGGGGGCCTGTCATGAGCAGTTCTTCGTACCGGCTTGCAATTGCAAGGACAATCCTCGGCCAGCTCGGGGGCAACCGCTTCGTGGCAATGACAGGCGCACGGCAGTTCCGTGCCCTGGAAGCCCCCGGCCTGCAGTTTGACCTGCCCGAAGACGGCGGTTTTGCCAGAGGGGGGATCTGCCGCATACAGGTGCGGCTCGATCCCTGCGATACCTATACCGTAACGGTATTTGCCAGGAAGGGGAATGGGCCAGACTATTGCGAGGTGTCGAGCCTGCCGGGTGTGTACTGCGATATGCTGGAAGGCGTATTCACTGAAATAACGGGGCTCTACACTAGGTTGTAGGCACTTCTGCCTACGTGAAATATTGCGTTAATGTATTACATTTGTAGTACATTAACTTGCGGATTTCTACGGCTTCAGGCGGCAGCCGTAGCTCTCCCGGGCGACCCGGGATAAATTTCCCTAATGTGACTTATAGTCCGTGGTTCGCTAGAACATACCCGGCTAACCTATCTGATTTTGCCGGGAGGTTAATAATGGCGCTGAGGGAAAATACGGCATTGCTGCTGAGGGAGATGCGGCTGGAAAGAGGGCTGAGCCAGGAGGGGCTGGCCAAGGCCTCGGGAATCGACCGCACATTCATTTCCGGCGTAGAGCGCAACAGGCGCAATATTACCCTGGATACCCTGGACCGTCTCCTTGCCGCTCTCGGGGTCGACAGCCACCGGTTCCTTTGCCTGCTGGCAGACAGGGAGAAGACTAAAGGGAGTCGATGAATGCCTTCGCTTCGCCGATGCCGTCCTCGACCGTGAACACTAGGCCGCTTTCTATCTCGTCGTCGCCGTCGGATACCGTGTATTCATAGCCGCCGCGGTACCGGTCGGCGTTGTTCTCTATGAATATTGTGTATCCCTTGTACGTCTCTTCGTGGATAGTTTCAGGGTAGGTGTCTTCGGCCATCGTGTTTCTCCTCTTTATTTCTATTATCAGGGAGATAGGCAGGATAAGTCCACGGACTATGAGTCACATATGTCAGATGATATACATGAGTTAATGTATTACCTTTGTAATACATTTTGCAATCACTCAATTTCGAGCACAGCATCAATGATTTCTTCTACAACGTCTTTGTAACGTATCACACCTTTAAATTTTCCCATTGCATCGGTGAGTACCAATAAGTCAGCTTTAGTTTCTCTGAATTTTCTGAATGCATCGGCAATATTCGAGTTGTCATTGATTGCAGCTTCAAATCCTTCTCCCGGCTTTATCCTCAGAGCTGGAAAACGCAAGGCTGTGCCGAATATTGTCCTCTGCTCTATTAGTATTGCTAGTTCGCCTCGTTAATCGCCTTGATCAACGCTTTCTGGTTCAGCTTGCCGCGCATGCGGATCAGCCCGCGCATTAGCTTGGCTCCGGTGATCTTCTTGCCTGTCGCCTCGCTCAGCTCTTCCAGCCACAGGCCCAGCTCGGCCTTGTCGTTCTCCGGCAGGCGCATCGGTACCGGCGAAGTACCCGTCGTAACATTTCGGCGGGTCGCTACCGTGGTAATTTTCTCGCTCTTCTGTGGTTGCACATCGGCTTCTGCCTTGCGCTCCTTGCGACGGTTCAGGGCCGTCACCCCTTTTAGTTTACTCATATAATGTATTACATTTGTTATACATTAACTCTTGCAATAACTTCTTTTGCAAGGGCTTTGTAATCGTTTATGACGGTAGAGCCTGGTTTGTAGGTATGGATCGGCTCGGCACTGACACTTGCCTGGCCTATGGCTTCGGTGCGTCGGATAGTGGTCTCGAGCAGCTTCCCTTTCAGGTCATTTAATTGCTCGTCAAGGAAGTTGTTGATCAGCTTGTTGGCCTTGGCGTACTCGTTGCGGAATACCGCATAGTTGACGTCGTCGGTCTCTTTGACTTCTTCCAATGCGTCGAGCAGATCTGCTAGACCGTTCAGCGAGAACGAGCCGCCGTCGACCGGGATCAGGAACAGGTCGGCAGCCATCATGGCGTTGACGGATGTCAGGCTGAGGTTCGGCGGGCAGTCCAGGATAACCAGATCGTAGTCATCCTTGATGGTATCGAGCTGCTTGAGCAGGATGCGCTCGCGGTGAACCTTGGTAAGGCTCTGCTCGATCACGCGGCTAAGGCGGATATCTGCCGGGCACAGTGATAGGTTATCGAAGTTATCGCCGCCGGCCTGGGCTGGGACAATAGACTGGCTGATCGGGTGCTTCTTGGCCGACTCGAAAACATGCGAGATGGTGGTATCGAACTCGAACTGGCCGCCGCTCAAAACTACGGTCATGTTGGCCTGCGGGTCGAGGTCGATAGCGAGAGTGCGCTTGCCTTCTTTGGCGAACTGGGCACTCAGGTTGATGGCGGTAGTGGTTTTGCCTACGCCGCCCTTCTGGTTGATAATTGCGATGACTTTCACAGGGTTACCCTCTCCTTTGTGTACTACAAATGTAATACATTGATTGTCGTAGGACAAGGCAAAACTACAGCGTGTCCGCATTTTTTTCGTGATATAGCTGAGCCGCAGACTTGCGGCTGACGTGAGTGGTTGTGCCTACTGTTGGGAGGTTGATTGCGCGCGGAATATTTCTACTGGCGGGAGGTGCCCGCCTGCTTGTCAATCGCTGAGGTATTTGGTTTTGTAGTCTGAGCTTTGTTTGAAGAAGACAATCCCGGCAAAGTGGGGGATGAGTGTGGCGGCCCAGATTAAGTTTTCAGTCTCCAGCAGTAGAAGACTGTTTAGCGGTAGCCACATAAGGTAAATCGTAACAATCAGTAGGTGAGCTTTCTTATTCTTTTGTGAAAACATTGCATGCTTTCTGACCAACTCAAGCATCATATTTGTCTTTTCTCGCTTCGGTATAAAAGTTGTTCTTACCAGCCCTGCATACCGCAGGGCCCTTCAAATAACGCAATAGCAACCGGCCTCTCGGATGAGGCTCTCCAGTATCGCGCCCGGGTCGGCATTTGCTTTATCTAGGGCGGTCACAAAGCTCCCTCCTGGGTAGATGGGGGGATGCGTCAGGATATTTTCGAGCACCACCCCGAATTCACTGCAGACCTGGAAGTCAATCTGGACAAGGCCTTCCAGCGCGAGAAGGTCGCAGGCTTTCTCTGCGAACTGCTCGATCTGCAGTTCATCGGCGGGAGATAGGCTGTAGTCGGCCGTGTAGCGGTAGGGATAGCAACTGGCATTGCTTTCCCTCTTTACGATCGCAAGTGGCATCCTGTTGACGACGATGCAGGCCATATGCACAGTTTCCGGGCTATAGGGTTCGATCAGGGCCGTATCGCAGAACTTGAAGCACTCTTGGATTTGCTTTTCGGCGCCCGCAGTATCGCGGATATCGATGACGTTCTCGCCGTACCATAGCTTCTGTGTCAGCGTGCTGATTTTTATATGGGTCGAAGAAAAATCAAACGCGTCCCCGTACGGGGCGCTGCTCTCCCGGCTGACTTCCCGGTAAGCTGTTACAGGGATATTCTCATAGCCTAATATCTTTTTGAGGCTTTTCTTGTTGTATGTCTTGTTGGCGGCCTCAACCCCACAACCGACATAGTCGATATTCTCTATGTCCAGCAATGCCTGCGTGTACCCCTTCGTTGCCAACATATCGTGCTGGGCAATGAAGGCACAGTCGATATTGAGCTGGTGATAGAGGCGCTGGTTGATGAACTGCGGGTTGATCAGGTTGATCTTGCAGTTGAGCAGGCCTAGGTGCTTTTCGAGGTATAGGAAGGTCTGGTCTGCCAGTGGGCGCCAGTACTGTACGTCCCCGCTGATGAAGATCCCGATATTCACAGGCCGCCCCGCTGCTCTTTGGTCAAAGGGGGCTGCTGGCAAGCCTGCGGTGTTTTTATCATTACGCATATACATAGGGCTGGATTGACTAACGAACACCGAACAAGGTTACATTTCGGCGGTAATGAAAAAAGTTAAATATTATTAAGGGCGGCAGGCCTATTCCCGGAATGCCTACCGCTCTAGAGCCCCGGTTATATGGGCTGCCCGGCGGGGCGTGATCGCTAGATACTTTCGAGAACTTCACTGATAGGTGGGGTTTCAGGTGGGCTATACGTTTGTTGGCACTATATGTGTAGGTCGTTTTCTTATGCCGGTTATTCGTGAATTCAGAACGTTCTTTTATGCGCTGTCATTGATGATCCCACCGTGGTGGGATCATCATTCTATGGTTAGATAGAAGCAGTAACTACAGCGTCAGCGTGTTGAACATGATCAGATCCAACGCCAGTACCGCCCCGCCGAGCACCATCATCGCCAGCACTTTTTCAATCGGTTTGCCAAGGTAGGTTACCCCTTGCTCTTTCCTTGAATATAGATAGAAAGGTAACCCGCAGGCATAGAGCAACAGCGACAGGAGCAGGTAGTCCATCCCGCCGGCATAGATCAGCCACAAGCCGTAGACGGATCCAATTGACATCATAAGCACCAAAGAGGCCGGGCGCTGTTTGTTTTCCATGGTGACCTTCAGGCCGAAGGCGGCGCACAGCAGATATGGGATCAACGCCATTGATGAAGCCAGCTGGATCAAAATGTTGTACCCGGCATCATTGAGGTAATTCACAACCAAGAACATTGTGATCAGGCTGTTGGTCAGCCGCATCGCATTCTTGGGGATTTGGTTGGCGTTGAGTTTGCCGAACACGGACGGGGCGGTGTTGTTTGTCCCTCTGGCGGCCAGGAACAGCATCTCGCTGGAAATCATGGTCCAGGCCAGCAACGCCCCGCCGACTGAGACAATCAGGCCGATATTAATCAGCATGCCGCCCCAGGGGCCGACCGCGTATTCCAGCACCTGTGCCATTGACGGGTTTTTCATTCCGGCAAGCTCGGCTTGGGGTACCACCCCGAGTGAAAGCAGGGAAACGCAAATCAGCAGGATGATGGTGATGAGAAAGCCCAGAATCGTTGCCCGGCTGACCACTTCCATGTTTTTCGCCCGGGAGGCATACACGGTGGCACACTCAATGCCCAAAAATACCCATACAGTGTAGAGCATGGTGTTTTTTACCTGGCTGGTTACCGAACCAAGCTCGGGGGATCCCCAAAAGTCAGTGGTGAACGTATCGATTTTGAACGCTAAGGCAACAAGCACGATAAACAGCAGGATGGGGATAACTTTGGCGACAGTGACAATGACGTTTAGTGTGGTTGCTGACTTAACGCCGCGCAATACAAAGAAATGCAGCATCCACAGGGTAATGATGCTGCAAACCATGGCTGGGAATGTGCTGCCATTGCCAAAGAAGTCGAAGATCTGGAACGAGCCCAGCGCGCTGTATATAACGACCAGATAACCGACGTTGCCGACCCAGACAGAAATCCAGTACCCCCATGCCGCATTGAACCCTAGGTAGTCGCCGAACCCTTCCCGCACGTAGCCGTATACCCCGTCGTCAATATCCGGCCGGTTAACAGATAACCACTGGAAAATCTTTGCCAGGGTGACCATACCGAAGAAAGTGATAACCCAGGCGATAATGATAGCGCCGGCCCCTGCCCCTTCAGCCATATTTTGCGGCAAACTGAAGATCCCACTACCGACAATCGCCCCCGTTACAAGGGCGGTCATTGGCAGCAAACCCAGTTTCCGTACGCTCTTGTCTGTCATCCTTTTTCCTCCTGAAAAAGGGAGGACACCCCTGCCCTCCTCCATAGCTGATTAGAAGCGTAGCGACATGCAGCTGACGCCACCGTCAACCTTGCGGTATTCCGAGGTATCGACGGTTTCCACCTTGTATCCCAGCTCGCGAATTTTGCCTTCTGTTGCCGGGTAGCCGCTTGGCATAATGACGGTACCGTTCACCCAGATACAGTTGGCGGCATAGCTTTCGTTTTCTGGGATCTCGATAATGTTCAGGTGGGCGAATTCAGGCTTGTTGATGAATTCGCCGGCAGCGAGCAGGTTACCGTTTTCCAGGTAGGCCAGCCCGGTTTTGAGGTGGAGCACCTCCTCCAGGGGAACGATGTGGCCTGACATACCGTATTTCTCGAGTATCGCAATCAGCTGGATGGCGCCTTCTTCATTGGTCCTAGCCGACTGGCCGATATAGAAGGAATCACCCACCATCATCACGTCACCGGCATCCAGGGTGCCAGGGGCTTTGATGTGTTCAATTTTGTCCCCGTAGAAACGGCGCAGCGCCGGCTCAATCGAATCGATTTCCCCGCGACGCGTATCGGCTCCGGGGCGGGTCACAATGCCGCAGTGTTTGGTGCAAAGCGCAGGGTCTTCAACGAAGACAGAGTCAGGGTAATCCTCTAGCGGTGGAAGCAATAAAATTTCCACGCCGCACTTTCTCAAAGCATCCAAATACGCCAGGTGCTGTTTCATGGCGAGCTCGTAATCGGGTTTGCCTTCGTCAGCGGAAGAAATGCCATCAACCAGTGCTTTACAGGGGGTACGCGCAATAATGTAGTTAAACATAGTCAGTCCTTTTTATATTCGTCTCTAACGTCTGTGCTCAGTACATAGCGAGAACCGTGCCATTTTGATTTTCTGGTTTAAAGGCTTTTAAAATCATGGTTTTAAGTTGTTTTTCATGGCTGTGGTCGGCCGGGATAGCATGCCGAAATATCATCAGTGATGAAATTTCGGCAGGTTATATCTAACTACCTAATTTATTTGATTTTTATGTGAATTATCTCGCTAAATTGGCAGTAATGGCGTGGTTTAATATGACGATAATTCGTCAGTTTAGGGATGGGACTGAGATGGAGAAACACCCCGCGGAGATACTATCGTTTCTTAACCAGGTGATGACAGTCTTTGACAGCATCGCCAGCTCCTACATCATTATCGACGCATCAGAGACGGTTGTAGCCTATAACGAGGTTAGCTCCAAGCTGGACGGTATCGCCGTCGGTAAGGTACTCAACCGCAAGCTGCTGGATGTGTTTCCAACCCTTACCAGAAACTCGAGCTCGATGCTCCAGGTGCTACGTAGCCGAGTGCCTATCTGGAACAGGGCCCAAAGCTACCAGGCACCGTCGGGTAAAGTGATGACCATGACCTCATCGACCTTTCCCATAACCGATGTTGGTAACACGGTGCTGTTCGTGATTGAAGTCGTTCATGACATCAGCAACTTAAGGGAGCTGACGGATCACGTGATCCACCTGACTGAATCCCTGAAGGAAAGCCAGCCTCCGACAAAGCAATGCCTGCAGATTGTCACCGAGAACAAACAGTTTCAGCGGCTGCTCAAGGATGTGAGAACCTTCGCCCAGACACAGCTTCCGGTACTGATCGCCGGGGAAACCGGTACCGGCAAAGAGCTGGTTGCCCGCTATCTCCACCTCAACGGCAGCCATAGCAATGTGGCGATGGTTACTATCAACTGCGGGGCGATTCCGCCGACCCTAATCGAGAGTACATTGTTCGGCACGGTCAAGGGGGCGTTTAGCGGTGCGGAAAACAAGAAGGGGTTACTTGAGCTGGCTGATGGCGGTACGCTTTTCTTGGATGAAATCAACTCCATGCCGATAGAGGTACAGAGCAAGCTGCTGCGGGTTGTTCAGGACGGCGCCTTCCGCCCGCTGGGCGGTAACAATGAAAAGACTGTCTCTATCCGCTACATCGCCGCCATGAACGAGCAGCCTGAAGTCGCGATACAGAAAAAAGAGCTGCGCTCTGATCTGTTTTACCGCCTTGGTGTCTGCATGGTGGTGCTTCCCCCGCTGCAACAGCGGCTGGATGATATCCCGCATTTGGTTGAGCATTTTATCCGCAAGCATAACCCGCTGCTCAATACCGCTATAACAGGCTATACCCCGGACTTTATCCGGTCGCTGGAGTCACGGCCCTGGCCCGGTAACGTCCGGATGCTGGAGAACGTGGTGCTGCGCTGCATGCTGATGTGCTCGCAGTTAAGCGAAGGAGTGCTGAGTGCATTGCACCTGGGCTCAATACAAGAACAGCCGCTTTCTGTCGATACAGTACCTGCTCACCAAGAGTGGATGCCTGCAGATAGCTGGGAGCCTGACGAATCGCTGGCCGAACATCTTGCAGGCTATGAAAAGATGTTGCTGGTCAATGCCCTCACGCGGTGTAAAAGCAACCATAGCGAAGTGGCGCGGCAGCTAAAAATTCCCCGCACAACACTGCAGAGCAAGCTGCGCAAATATGGCATCAGTACTTAAATTTGTTGTTTATGCGTACCATATCGTTACCCTGCGGCGTTGCCGTTAAAGGTTCTTGTGTTCGATTTTGCGTCTTATAGATCAAAAAGTTTTCCGCCATGCTACGTACAACTTATCCATGATTGTACGTGGAATTGGTATCTTTTGCCCTCAAACTGCCACAGACTTTCAATCATATTTATGGTCACTCTGGGTAATCACCCGTTACGGGCTGGAAATACCAAAATTAAGGGCTAGTTGGTGTATTTAACATTCCTGTACCGTCATACACCCAAAAGAAAAATAGATTTAATAAAGTGCTTTAAAGTAAATTTTTGTGAATTACATCTCAAAATATTCTTGATGATTGTTCTATCACATAAAGTGCACACTGTGTAAGCGAAGGTGATTATTATGAAATCAAAAACTTTGTTTCTTATCTTTAGTGTTTGTGTTGGCTTGGGTGTCACAGGAGTGTTGGCGTCAGTATTAAATGAGAATGGCGACTTAGAAAAGAGAAGTTCTGTTGTATTCCCTGCTCCAATAGTCCTTTCTGCTAATGCTGAGCAATGTAAGTACCAATGCGATTTAAGGCATCCTGACGATTATGAAATGTGGAGAAGTTGTTTTCGAGCGTGTACGAGTAATTGAAGATAACGCCCGTTAACCGAACCTCTAAAGGTCGTCTCTGGCGGCCTTTTTGTGTTACAGGTAGATATCTGTAACACAAAAAGTAATGGGATTCATCCTTCGTAATATAATTTACTTAGATCTGGTTAAATTATTTATATTTAAGCACTTAATTATCTTTATTGTGTTACAATTGAAATACATTATGCTTGAACCTGATTTGCCTCCCCATATTTGCAGTATTAACTTATCCTTGCGTTTTATATTTGCTGAGCAATTGATGCAGATGCCTAGTTGGCCACGGTAACTCTTCATTGTATCCGTGGGCTCGCCGGGATACTTTCAAAACCATATCGTCCCCGCTGGGCTGGGTATTTGTCATCTTTATGGCTGTAGCCTCGCTTTTGTCGCTCACAGTAATGCTTGATGGCCGGCCTTGGTTGATGATTGCCGAAATTTTCGCATTCAATGCCGCGACTTCATCGAAATAAAAGCGCTGGATGTTTGTGCACTCGGAAAATTTATCTAGGAAGGCTGCGTATTCATCTTCCGTACGATTGATAGCTTCGGTTTGGGAACTGAATATTACCCCAAGCATTCCTTCTTCATCCGTCAACCAGTTAAGCATACTTATTGGCTTGCTTATCCCACGTTCACAGAGGTATCTCTGGAAATCAGCAACATCGGGTTGCGGGAAGAGCTCCAGGCAATATTGTGCCTGTCCATTAATTTGGTGATAGGCCGTAGTATATTCCGTGACGTGTTTTGAAAGGTTTTCCTTGAGCCAGAAGTGAAAAGCCTCAGTTTCTAGAGGGCAGTACTCGGCCCACATCATTCCCTGCTCATTGAAACGGAACGGCCTTATTTCAAACCTCCTTTTAGTTGAGGGGAGGTGTGGGTGCTTGGGGTAGGTAAGGATGAAATCAAGAGTGAAAATGTTCGATTCCGCATCCTCACTGATATCTGTCCTTAGGTTATATTCACAGGGACTGAACTTGTCCGTTGCATATTCTTCGTCGATCGTATTAGTGATGAATTGGATGAGGGTTCCAAGTTGGCCGAATGTCTGTCCGGCAGTGTTGAAACCGTCCGGTTTCCATTCTTTATCCTTCCAGAAATATTCCTGACACCAGTAATGTGGTAAGTACTCCTCGAGAGCTTGTTTTCCTTCTAGCTGCTTTTGACTTATCCCGAATACCCGGCACAGTGCTCCTGCGGTTTGTTGGCTTGTTTTTCCATTTTTTTCTATGCGTTTTACCTGGCGTACCGTCTTGTCTATAGCCATGGCTAGTGACTCCTGGGTGTGTTTTTGGGCTTTTCGGCATTTCTTTACAACACGAGAGTCAACAGTAGCTAATTGGTTGTCGTTCATATAAGTATCTGCTCCGTATCAACTTATATGAATGATACCACCAGACCATGTCACCTATGGCCTCGCCAAGGTGACATGGGGTGACATTAAAGTTAGCGTACGATAGCTGGACCTTCTGTTACTTATAATGTATTACATTTGTAATACATTATATCAGTCTGAACCGGTTGGCCTTCCACTCGGCACCGTCGATCAGGCCCTGCTGGTACAGGCCTCCCCAGTCATAGAAGAACGGTGCGAAGCCTCCGCCTCCGGTGATATGCCCGACGGCGATGCAGGCTACCACTACCCCGGCGGCGATCGCATACTCGATAGGGTCGCCGGTGCGGAAGCGCCCGCCGAACAGGTGGAAGCGGCGGTCGCTGTAGGGCGAGAACGGCACGCCGGAAACCGTCATGGCATCAGTCAGGATATGGCTGACACCGCCCCATGCAAAGGCGGCCAGCAGCCCGTGGTAGTCCCAGATAAACGTAAAGGCCACGGCGGCAAGCAGCCAATGGGTGAAGACGTGGGTCGGGCCGCGGTGCTTGATATGGCGGCCCGCCAGCTTGGCGATGTACTCGAACCAGTCGGGTGCTGTCGCCCCGGCCACGCAGGCGGCGACGTGGGGCGGGGAGATCACCGCGCACACCGCCCCGGCAATCAGGGTATGGTTGAGCCATTTCATTGGGGCAACCTTTGCTGCAATGCGGTATCCGGCGGCGGCAGGTAGGCCAGAGACTTCAGGTAGCTGTTTACCTGCTCCTGCCGCGCGGTGTCGCACATCGAGATCAGCGCCAGCCGGTTCTCGACAATCTGGGATTCGTACTTGAGGATATCGCGCTGGGCTGCGGCGACCTTCTCGAGGAAACCGACCTGCTCGGTGATATTGGCGATCCCCTGCCTGACCCGCGCCTGTGAACGGGCCTCCATCACCAGGTACAGCCCCATCTCGCGGTAGGCGTGGTTGCGGTTGGCCAGCGCCTGGGCGAAGGTCGCGACATTCTTGGCGGTACCGACCCGCCGCTTGTGCTCCCATTCCCTTTCCCTGGCCTGCTCGGTGGTCGAGTAGAGCGGCATCTCGCCGACGACCCCGATGTAGTGGTCGGTGATCGCCGGCCAGTTGCTGTTGTCGAACTGATCCACGCTCGAGCGCATCCCGGCAACCAGGCTGAGGTCGATCTTGAACTTGGTCTTCTCTGGGTAGCAGTTGTTGACCACCGCGAAAATGGCATCGGGGTCGACCTTCGGGGCGGGCACCAGTGCCGGTGACGGCGTCACGAAATGTGGCGCCTCTCCTTTTAGCGTCGGCAGCTCGAACGGCCTGATATCCGGCGGCGGCTCTGCAGGCTGGATCCACGGCAGGCTGATATTCCACCCTTTCCCCTCTTCCGCCGCTTTTGCATCAGCCGGAAGCATCAGGCTGGCGGCGAGTGCCAGGGCGGCGAGCAGGATCAGCAGGGCCACAACCAGCGCGCGGAGGAGTATTCTTACGATGCTAGTCAGCACGGGCCGAGCGCCTCCCGCTGCCGAGCATCTGCAGGCCGCCGATCACCGCCCCCGCCTCCCAGGCCCCGGCGACCACGCAGAGCGCGACGAGGAACCAGACCAGCGCCTTGGTGGTATCGTAGCTGACGTCGCTCTCGAGGTTGGTGCGCTGGGGATCGCGGCGCTCGATGACCGGGCGGATGGAGGGCGGCAGGCGCCCCTCCTCGCTGGCGGCAACCAGCCACAGCTTGGCCGACATCATGCACCTGCGGGCTACCTGCGCCTTGCGGCCGGTTAGCCTGTGGGCATCGTCGACAAACAGCAGCGCCTGGGTATCGAGCAGGTAGTCGGCAAGCAGATCGGCCTTCTGCTGTAGGTTGAGCCGCTGCCAGGATGTCGGGTTGTCTTCCCCTGCGGTAAATTCTGCATACCATCGTTCTATCCCCTTCACTTCTACCCAGCTGGACAGCGGCATCAGCCCTTCCAGCAATACCGGCTGCGGCTTGCGGCCCCAGATCTCGCTGCGGCTGTCACGCAGCCGGGCCAGCCAGCGGCTCTTTCCGGAATCGTGGGCGCCCGTGATCAGCTGGCAGCGGGTGCGCTTCAGGCTGGTCTCGGTACGGCTTCCGCTCGGGGCAAACTTGCGCGGCGCGTCGACGATAAGGGGGGTGACATAGCGGCTGCCGTCGCGGCGGATCCTTTTGTGGTCGGTACGGAGTTTGAGGAAGCGCATGTGTCTCTCTGATGGCTGCGAGAGGTTGAGGTTAGTGCAGTAGTTGTTTCTAGGGGAAAAGAAATGCCCCGTTTTGCGAGGCATTGTACTGTGCTGTGAAATATGAATCCTGTCAGTTACCTACCTTCGGGCAAACTCGGCCCATAAGGGATAATGGTCGGAAATACGGTGCGACAGCTGCTGCCGGGTGAGGCTAGGGTAGAGGATCGGGACGAAGTCGAAATTACCGGCATCCAGGAATGACATATTCAGCTGGGCCTTCTTCGACCGGGTGAACCAGGCAATTTGGTCGTAGAATTTGTCATCCTTCCCGGCGTGGAAAATCGATCTCGGTACCCTGTTGAGAGCATCGGGGACGACAAGGCCCGTTGAACTAAATGCATCCCATAATGGATCTCCCTTCCGGTCGATATTGAAATCACCAAGAAGGATCAGGTTATGGTGGAATCGCTTGCTGCTTTTCGCCCACTCTGCCATCCATTCGGCGATGGCTTCCAGCTCGGGAACGCGCTCCTGGCTGCTGTCACCATAGAGGATATGGGCAGTCACCAGGATAAATGTCTCGCTCCCCGCCCTGAAGCTCACCGCATAGGGTGTCCGGGCAAACTGCTTGCTGATGTTACTCGGGTCTCCGAGGACTTCTGGCGGGAGTACCAGCTCGCAGGCAAGCCCCGACAGTTGTACCCGATCGGTATCGAAGATATAGGCAAGTCTCTCGCTATTGCCTTTTTTTCCCCTGGTGACGTCGGTCATGATAAAGGCCCAGCGATCTCCGAGGTACTTCATCATATCCCGCAATGCTCTCAGGTTGCTGCCTACCTCCTGTACCGCACAGACATCGAACCTGCTGATGATACTGGCAATGGATAGCAGGCTCCGGAGATCCCGCTTCGGGCTGTAGTCATTGCCGCTTGTCCCCCAGTCCCGGGTAAGGTTGCCGAACCTACGGATATTCCATGTCCCGATCAGCAGGTTTCCATCGTGTTTGCTGGGAATGGTCGCGTCAAGCGATCCGGCAAGGCTCTGCTGTTCGCTGGCAACAGCAGGCGGGGGCGCCTCTAGGATTGTTGCCATGCTAGCCTCCTGCTATGGTCCTTACCATGATACGCTCGGTGCTGCAGGACTGCTCGTGCTCTGTACAGGCCATCGGTTCCCCGCTGCGGTCGAAGCAGATACGGATCTCGTCGAGGGTATCATTGCTGGCTTTCCTGAAGCTGCGGTTCTCATCGCAAGCGATCTCAATCATCTCGCTATTTAGTTGCTTGTTTGGTGCGATGATATGTCCTTTCAGTTCTTTGGCGCTGTATTGGCGGTGCTGCAACCTTGGTAGGGTTAAGGTTTGCCAGAGCTTCTCTGTCAGTGCGAAGTACTCCGAGCGCTTGAGGCCGGAGCAGGTACCGTGCCGTTTCCATTCGTGCCCGATTAGGAAATCCGAAGGCATGTACTGCCAAACCATCGCGGTGTCTATTTCATCAAAAGCGTCAGGCAAGGTAGCGCACTCAAGTGGGTAACCTTTTTCCGTGCTGTCATAGTACTGCGGCCATAGGCCATGGACGATCCAGTCCCGGCTGCACTGGTCCTGCTTGTAGTCGTCCTTCGATATACAGAACTCAGGCGAATAGCTGATCGCAAGTTTGTAGTAATCGAATTCTCCGGGGGTGTGTTCGGTTTTCTTTACGGTGTTGTTGTGGCCGATCTCGCCCTCGGCGCTACCGCAGCGGGCATAGGTCCATCGGCTGCCCAGGCCGGGTACCTTGATCCAGATGAACTCTTCTTTGGTGGTGTTGTATGTCAGTGCTTCGTAGGTTGTCCCGATAGTAAGTGTTGGCAGGGAGCTCGTGCTGCTCAACTCCTTAAGCTTTTGTGAGTGCGGGCACTGCTCAGTGGCCGTGAAGCTTGCCGCGGTCGCTGCTGTTGGTACGGCCAGAATGAACAGCAGGGTTAGCCAGGTCTTCATGTTTCCTCCGTCCTTGCGCGTTGGTTGGTCTCCCAAAGAGTATACAAAGCCATGCAGTACTGTTTGCACTGCTGGTCACAAAGCGACCAATTGACCGCTGTTAAATCCGGACAGGGGCGAAATTTTTTTTCGGAGACTAAGGGGTAAACAGTTAGGTGTGGTTTGGCGATGGTTGATGAGCGGGTCGCTGTACGTGAATATCGGACGTTTTTCGCGTACAGGTATCTATGACGGGGGCTGGGTGATGCCAGACAAGTGCGTTGGCATCAACCCGCCTTTCCATCGGGGGAGGTATGTTGGTTCTTCTTCCGGATCCTTTATCAGGTGCGATGGTTCTGCGACAGATTAGTTGGGGCTGGGCATAGTCGCACGGTTCGCCAGTACCGCTGCAGGTCGAGGCGTTACTCTCTTCCGTTTCCCTGCTGGTTTGCGCCATATCAAGGAAGTGACATCGTCACACCTTCGGTCATACCTAACAGCTGGGCAGTTATTGATGGTTATCACCCGTTTAGCCTGTACCTGCTTATCGCCCGCTCCGGTTTGTACCGTGGAACGGGCACGTCCCCGTCAAGACGGGAGTCCGGTTGTCACCGACCTGTTGCTTTCTTCCGTATTGCCTACCGGCAGGCCGCCCATTTGTTTAGCGTCGCTGGCGTGGTTGCCCCGCTACGACCAGGAAAAGTCGGTTTCCTGAAAAGTTGGGAGTTGGTTCAAAGAGGACGAGTTGATACGACCGCATTTAAGCGGCAGAATGGAGTGGCTATGCTATTCCTTTCCTGTTCAGGCTACGCTGCTGCAACAGCGCCCTGTCCTTGTATCCGTCCCTGGTTTATTCCGTTAGGCTATCCTTGTCGCGTAGCGCAAATGTGCTTGCAACAATAACAGTTTGCGGGGGGAAGTTGTCCTGCGGTGCCGATTGCTCGGTATAGATTGGGCCGGGGTGAAATAGGGGGATTGTCAGTTACAGTGTTGCTGGATCGACAGATGAAATTCTAATGCACTATAACTTTATATTTGAAAACAAAAAATTAAATATCTCTGATCACTTACATCAATGGCCTAATAGAAACCTCGGGGGTCATCGCCCCAGGAAGAGATTATCAAAGATCGATCCCCTCGACGATAGCCATGGCACCCTTGAATTTACGCATGAACCCCTCGTTGATAGCAATGGCATCATCCATCGCCAGCTCGCCCAATCGGTTCTTCACATTATGGAACTCCGCCGGTGTCGGCACGGCCCGCTCCAGCTCGATATCCCAGTATGATTCCACCGCATCCTCATAGGTCAGTGCCGCGACCAGCTCGGGCTCCCGGACCCTAGCCTTCTTCTCGTAGGTCGTTGCCCAGCTGTAGAGGAATTCAATCTTGTCTATCTTGCGGCCCTTCTTGATCGGCTGGTAGCCGATATAGCCGTCGGGGCCGATATCGAACTCGATAGTACGGTCTGTCTTTGCGATCTCCTCGATGGACATCTTGATGCACCGCTCGATGAACACCTTGTTGTTGGCATAGCTTTTCTTGATCAGCTCGCCTTTTTCGTTGAGCAGGCCGAAGAAGGCATGCAGGTCGGCGATGGACTGCGGATGCAGCCTGGTACCCTGGTTCTTGAAGCGGCACAGGAGCGGATAGAGCCGTTTGGAATGCTCGCGGCGCAGCTTGCGGAATACGCGGTGGTCGACCTGGGCATGGCCCTGCGAGACACCGAGGTACTCGAGCATAAGCTCGTCATTGGGTGTCATTGTCAGCACCGCGTCCTGGTATTCAAGGCGCTTGAACAGCGGGATAAAGGTAAAACTCTGTTTTCCCTCTTTTTTTATTCCCACCTTTCGGTCAGAGAGCCTGTCGGCCGTATCGGACAGCGTGTTGTAGAGATCGGCCTTCTTCACCCCGAGCCATTCGCACAGCACATCGGAGTTGAAGTTGTAGGCCGGGGACTTGGGAATGAGCCCGTTCTTGAACGACTCCCAGTGTTCCTCATGGAGTCGGCTCAGCAGCAGTGCCATCAGATCATGCTCGCGGGCCGACAGCGAAGTCTGGCTGAAAATCAGGTCATGGCTCTTCTTGAAGAACTGCGCAGGCAACTGCCTGCTGTCATCGGTACGGACGATTTCCTGCTGTGTGCCCTTCAGCTGCTGCTCCAAATTGGTCACGGCCCCTCCCCCCATCAAACAACGAAATTTGCGTGTTAAGGTCACATATTTTTCCGATTTCAGCGGGAAAACCGGAAAATCCAGTGACCAGAAGCCCAATTATGCCTGATTGCCATGCCATAACAAGCTCTCTTAGGAAAATTGTGTGACCCTTTTAAGGGATCAACTAACCGATAAAACACAGACTTAGAGTTATCCCCATTTTCCCGGAAGCATGATCGGAAAATCATGTGACCCTTACAGGAAAAAAAAGATCACCAGATCGGAAAAAAATGTGACCCTTACAGGAAAAAAAAGATCAGTTGCAGGAAAAATAAGATCAATAGCCGGAAAAATATGTGACCTAAAGTGACTTAACGTATTGTTTAAAAAGGCCAATTTAGGCTCTATATACTTTATATACTCTATATAGTTATATATAAGGTTATATATTGTTATATAGCGTGAATATGTGGATAAGTCTCTGGCGCTTCAATTTCTCCAGACAACATAACATATCCAGATGATCCTTAACCACATCAAACAAGTAACGACTGAAAGCGTCCACAATCAAATATAAGAGCACCAAGCCTCAACCCCGCAAAATCCCCCCTGCAAAGCCTAGATCTTCGCTTACAGCGCATTACAGGAGGTATTATTGCACCCTACCAACAAGTTACACAGTTCCTTTTCTTTTCAGGATCCTTTAGCGTGATCTGTATGACTTTCAGACAAGGATGACCTATGGCCAGCTATGCCTACCTACGTGTCTCAACCGATAGCCAGGATGTTTCAAACCAAAAACATGGGATTTATGAATATGCCAACCGCAGCGGCCTTTCCGATCTTTTGTTTGTTGAAGACACCGTATCAGGACGGAAAAAATGGCAGCAGAGAAAATTAGGAGGTTTGCTCGATGGCATGGCCCAAGGAGATATCATCGTCTTTGCCGAGGTCACACGGATGGCCCGATCAACCCTGCAGGTACTGGAGATCCTCGAGCTATGCATGGAAAAACAACTGAAGGTACATATTGCCAAGCAGAACATGCAGCTCGATGGTTCGCTGCAGTCAAAGATCATCGCCACTATGCTCGGTCTTGCCGGTGAAATCGAGCGCGAGTTTATCCGAATGCGGACCAGGGAAGCCCTTGCCGCAAGGAAAGCTGCCGGGCATCAACTCGGTCGTCCCAAAGGGCCAGCTAAAAAACTCAAACTCGATGCCAAACGTGATCAAATAGAGAAATATCTAGCGATGGGGCTAGGGATCAGGGCAACGGCCAAGCTGGTTGATGCTGCACCGAGTACATTGAGTGATTACATGAAACGACGCGGTCTGTAGAAGATTTGCGTATTACAAATGTAATACATTTTAATGTTACTTTAGTCGGCTTTTAATTGAATTTTTACACTGTTTTTATGACGGGAGAGGAGCTGAGATGATGTGGTTATATTTTTCGTTAGGCTAACAGCAGATATAAAAAATGCTGTCCAAAGTAAGCATTTTCTGAAGTAAAATCTTCGATTTACAAGGCTACAACGTTTGCAGCCTGAAGGCCTTTCTGACCTTATTCAGTTTCAAAAGAAACCTTTTGGCCTTCGGTTAGAGTCTTGAAACCCTCGGAAGCGATGGCACGGAAATGAACGAATACGTCGGCACCACGGTTGTCCTGGGTGATAAAACCAAACCCTTTATCTTCGTTAAACCACTTTACGATACCAGTACTTGAATTAGACATATGCTGCCCCTTAATAAAACTAATAAATAATCCGCCAGAATGCAATTTGATAAATGGTTGAATTTAATGAGATTAATTGCTCTCCTTATAAAAGCATAGCCTCGAGCACTGGAAGCATTCAAGACGAGACCTTTAGTCGATAGGTAGAGCCCTTAGGACTTAATTTCATGTGTAGTGGTCAAGTAAAATTGGCCACGGTTTTAGAGTCATTCCAGAATAACCGTTCTGACTCATTTGGCGTCAGACCACCGTTATATTGATGTGGCCTGATCTCGCTGTAATATCCTGTGATGTA
>NZ_PYME01000047.1:0-26602 GCF_003025515.1 Photobacterium gaetbulicola
TCCAGTTTCAGCCTGAGTACGTCTCGAATTTTACGCATTGCAATCCTCTTTGCTGGCATAGTCCTGCTCCAAATAGGAAACAGGTTACCAAATAAGTTGAAGATCAATACGTTGAAAGGGATTCCGGCGGAACGTGAACAGTGATTCCGGAAATGTGGGTAAAAGTGTTCACATTGAGTCCGGAATGGGTGTTCATGTTAAACCAGAATAGGTGTTCACATTGAACCGGAATGAGTGTTCAGCATGGGCCGGAATACGCAAGATTCTGGTGAGCTAATACCTACCTACTACTTAGACGCTGTAGATCCTCGTTTTGAATATGCCTTGAACAAAGCTGAAGAGATCATTGGATATCAGTTATTTGATAGAAAAGGAGTTATCTCACTTGAATTCGATGATAACCCATTCTTTGATATCGACTACTCGGAACTGCCTACAGATTGGGGATTTATTTGGAGTAAAGGGACATTTTCAGGGTCTTGTAGTTCAGGAAGAGTTTCAAGTAGACCGCACAGTACAAATCTTGTTTCTTATGCTGTAGGCAACGATTATGGTATAGATAAAACCAAATGGGGTAGTGGATATGCATGGATACAGTTAGACAGCATAGATGAGCCTGATCCCGGCTGTACAACAATCGCGAACAATGACGTAAGCTTGCATGAGTTGGCACATGCTCTTGGTATGAATAATCACTTTGATGGGTTTGGTAACGGAGCGGCATTCAATTCCAATGCAGAGCGTGTTTTACGTAATATGTATAGTACGCAGAATCCTGCTGGACAGCCATTTGATTCGTTAAATATTGAGCCATAGGCGTAAGCTAGCGGTCAATTTTAAATACTAGTCACCAAACTGGGGGGGAGGTTGTTGCCAGCAGAGAGACACCAACCTCCCCTCTCAACACAGCCACACAAATCACTTAATCACGCTTCAGCGGCCTAATGACACTTTCTAAGCCTTCAATTTTCATCTCAAGGGCTAATGCCATCAGCAAACCCAACTCCCCTTCAGGAAAGCCTTTTTTCTGGAACCACAGTAAGTATTCTTCCGGTAGATCAATAATCACCCGGCCCGCATACTTACCAAACGGCATCTTCACATTGGCTAACTTTACAATTTTTTCTTTATCAAACACGCTTAGTTTTTCTCTTTCGATATGGCGTTAGTATTTCAACGGATTACTTGGCTAGCCACTGCGTTGAAACGATAACCTCTTCACCCGCTGTTACCTGAGCCTCGAACTGACTTCCGGCTTGTACTTTGCCCACACCAGACGGTGTACCTGTCATCACAATATCACCATCGTTCAAGCTCATGAAGGTTTGGACTTCTTGCAAAACCACATCTGGCGAATAAATCATCAATGACGTTGAGCCCGATTGAGTCAATTTATCATTGATGAACAGGCGCAAGCCCAACTCCCCACGCTCAGATGGTGGCAGCGGTACAAACTCGCTAAACAAAGCTGAACCATCAAACGCTTTACTGCGCTCCCAAGGTAGCCCTTTTTCCTTGAGTTTGCTTTGTACACGACGCTTGGTGAGATCTAACCCTACAGCCACGGCATCAAAACGCCCATTGCGATAAAGAAAAGATAGCTCAGCCTCATAATGGAGCTCGTCACCTCGATGGGAGGATAACAGCACCTCTGAGATCGCCGAGTTAGGTTTGGTAAAGAGTACCATCTCATCGGGGACTTCATTGCCTAACTCATAGATGTGAGCCACGTAATTACGACCAACACACACCACTTTATTTGGCGTAACGGCCTTGTTCTCGACGATAACTGTATTCATTTCAATCCCTTTCAATCTTCCATGAAATAGCAAAGTATCACCGATAAAAAAAGCCGACAATGGCCTGTCTCTTGATCACAAGTTTTGATGGTCAAGAGACATTGCTAGCTCATAGCCTTCAAGGATGGTTTGTAGCTTGAACCATCCTTCCCATAGCGCTTTCACTGATGACTTTCCTGTTCGTTTGGTATCTTTCCATCCCCCCATTCTTGCAAGGTTCTCATAAGCCCAAGATATATTGGGTGACGACTCGGGAATAGTTTTCTTCTCCATTTTCAACCACAGTAGCTCCAAGCTTTAGTACTCAATACCTTTTCACAGCTATGATCAGCCTGAGAACACGTTTTTCTCATAAAGCGTAACTGTAATAAGCGTGTGGCTATAAATGCTAAAATGGCGCTTATCCGCTCTAAGTTATCTCGACTTTGCATTCTGAGCTCTTCAACTCCTGTCCCCTCACTTTTCCAGACCTTATGGTAGTCCTCAATTAACCAGCGGTGTTCGTAATAGCTGACAATGCGTTCCGCTTCTTCTGCTTTAGTGACCCTTTCAGATGTCAGTAAGTGCCAAGCGAGCTTGTCTTTTCTATCGCCTTGCTCAATACAGCTGACATAATAGATAGCGGTATCGGGCTGAGATGATTTATTGGCCGGTGCTTTCAGTGTGACTTTTGCGTACTTGATATCAAGGACGACATCTCTCGCTTTACGTCCTCCTTTTTGAGGTATATGCAAGACTTTAGGCGTCGCATTTTGTAATTGCTCTGCATAGTCATAGAGTTTATTGTCATGCTCTTTGATACATAAGCTCTGCATTGAACGCACAACAAATCGTTGATTGTTTTGCGCTTTGTACGCCAGATATTCGTAGATATCAGTCTCACGGTCACACACTGAAATCACTTTATCTATATTAGTGCCTAATCGTTCAATCATGTTCTGGGAGGCCTTTTCCCACTTATAGCTCTCTTTTTCCTTGTAAGGCCGCGAAGCATGTTGATGTCGCTGGCCTCGTTTCAATATGTCACGGGTCCACATTTGCTGCTCAATTTCGTGGTTTTGTGGAGCAAAAAGCAAAATCGAATGTGCCAGAATGGCTCGATTATTATCTCCTTGATAAATATGCCCTAGTTCACTTTTAACCGATTGATGTCTTAAGACTAAAGCGGTTGTATCCTCAAGGGCGAGTAAAATGGGATGGGTTGAGGCTTTTTGAGCAGTTACTTGAAACCCCGCCTCAGCGATATCTTTTGGTTCGATATGGTCATTACGAATAAACCGGTATGCCCCTTCCATATCAGCAGGTGAGAGGGATAATTTTGACACAGCAACTCCTGGCTGTTGAGCAAGTGAAGGCGCTAAAGAAACTAAACGCTGAGTTCGTCTAGGGTCGTTGAGGTTAGCTTGCCCAAATTGCATATCTGCCCATTGTTCATGAGTATTTTTATCCATCTTAATCATCCATTGAATAACTTTTAAATGATCAGATCACGACTTCGAAGATGAGTTCAAAAAAATCCCCAAGCATGCTCGGGGATTTGTGCATAAGAGACAGGCCTGCCGTAGCCTATTGTCGCTATGCTGATGACTTCGCTGTTATTGTCAAAGACACCAAGCTATACGCCGAACATATTCGGGATGAATGCCGTTCTTTTCTTGAAGGCAAGCTAAAACTCACTCTGAATATGGATAAAACCCATATTACCCATGTGAATGATGGCTTTGTCTTCCTGGGGCACCGGATCATCCGAAAGCGCGGCCCTAAAGGCAATATGCGAGTGGTCTCCTCAATACCAAAGGTTAAAGCGAAAGCGTTCATTCACTCTCTGATAAAAGAACTGTCCGGGGATTTTAGTTGCAGCAAGATAGACAAGGTGGAGAAGATTAACCAGAAACTCAGTGGCTGATCACAGTTCTATCGCCACACTGACTATACGGCTATGACATACAGACGAATAGATCGAGTCGTCTTCTGGAAACTAGCTCATTGGCTCGCTCGCAAATACCGTTGCCGAATCAAATTACTATTGATGAAGTGGCGAAAACGACCTGAGCCGACAAAGGCCAAGACATGAGGATTATTTGGCAAGACCAACTTGGGAAATCAATGCGGTGTATCTCTGTATCGTCTAGTAAGTAGCCCCAAGAGACCATTTCGGTGTCGTCTGCCAGAGAGCAATCCCTATCTTAGGCAGGAAGTCAAAAATACGGTTACTTCACGCTACACCGATGTCGCTATGCCCGTCGGCCATAATTAAGCGGAGAGCCGTATGCGCTGAAAGGTGCACTTACGGTTCGGGGAGGAGAAGCAGAGAAATAGTCCGACTACGCTCTGTCTCTTACTCTACTAAGCAGTATTGTCCGAGGACAGCACTTCTACCTTTATATGGTCGAAGACATTTACAGCCGTAAAATTGTCAGGTGGGAAGTCTATGAAAGCGAATCCGGAGAGCAAGCTGCGGCGCTGATGCAGCGAACCGTAATGACAGAGCAATGCTTCCGTACACCACTTGTCCTGCATTCGGATAATGGTAGTCCCATGCGTTCAGCGACCTTACAGGCGAAGTTGTGTGAGTTGGGTGTGACACCATCTCACAGCCGGCCACGAGTCAGTAACGATAACCCGTTCTCGGAATCCTTGTTCCGAACGTTGAAATACAGACCACAGTGGCCATCATCTGGCTTCAATAATCTGGATGATGCAAGAAGCTGGGTTAAGAACTTTGTCGAGTGGTACAACGAAGAACATCGCCACAGTCGAATAGGTTTCGTGACTCCAGAACAACGTCATCGTAACGAGGATACTGAAATCCTGGCAAAAAGAAAGACAGTCTTCGAGCAAGCGAAGACAAGAAACCCAGAGCGTTGGTCAGATAAAATAAGAAAATGTGAACCTGCTGGGCCGGTCATGCTTAACCCAGAGAAACCAGATATCAACGAGCAGCTGGAACAAGCTGCTTAAACATGATTAGGCGACAACTGCCTTGAAAAACGCCGCTCAACTCGCTATTTAAATTGATGGATGTGCCGCTGAAATCACCGGATTACAGCAGTATCAGCAAACGAGCAAAGACGGTTCCGGTGAAGTACCGCAATCCAAGTCGTGGCCCGATAGCCCATGTGGTTGTTGATGCTACTGGCCTAAAAGTCTTTGGTGAAGGTGAGTGGAAAACTCGCAAGCACGAAAAGGAAAAGCGTCGAACCTGGCGTAAGCTGCATTTGGCCGTCGATGCAGCTACCCATGAGGTCATTGCTGCTGAAGTGAGCTTGGTAAATGTTGGTGATAACGAAGTACTGCCAACGCGACTAAACCCACTGCGAAGGCGGCTACAGCAGGTTTCAGCCGATGGGGCATACGACACCAAAGAATATCATAAGCTACTTCGTAAAAAGCGTGCCAAACCAACAATTCCGCCTCGATCTAATGCCGGATATCGGGAAGATGAACATCCACGAAATGACGCAGTTTCCGCACTAAAAAACGGTGACTTGAAGCAGTGGAAAAAGGACAGCGGTTATCATCAACGCTCTATATCAGAGACGGCAATGTATCGCTATAAGCAACTCATCAGCCCTAAACTGTAAGCGGGTGTTTCTCCTCACATTCCGGTATCCATCAATACTTGGTACTGATATAGCTCATTCATTAATGGAGCTTTATCATGACTCGTGAAGACAAGATGCAGCTATGGCAAGAGCGTCTGAAACAGCAAAAGAACAGCAGTATGACCATTGCTGCCTGGTGTCAGCAGAGCCAAATTACCCAGTCGCAGTTTTATTACTGGCAGAAAAAAATCACAGTCTCTTCGCACGAACCGGACAGTGTCATCGTCCCGCTTTCGATGCCGTCATTGCCGATGGCTCTGGTTATCGAAATACCCTGTGGCTATCGGATCTCGGTTAACGATGCCTCGGCAATGGCACTGCTGCCGCAACTCATCCGGTGCTTGCCATGATCACCACGCCCGCCGGCAGCGTTTATCTGGCCACCGGGATCACTGACATGCGCAAATCCATCAATACCTTAGGGCTACTGGTAGAAGATGTGCTGGAACTTAACCCGGTAGGGCCGCACTGGTTCGTGTTCTGCAACCGCCGCCGGGACAAGCTCAAAATCCTCCAATGGGACACCAACGGGTTTTGGCTCCACTTCCGTCGGCTGGAAAACGGCAAATTTAAGTGGCCCCTGCACCCGCAAGACACGGTGGCAATGAAAATCACGGCCAGGAAACTGCGCTGGCTACTTGATGGCCTCAACTGGCAAAATGCCGTTGCGCACCAGCCCATAAACGGGCTGAAAATCTCGTGAAAATAGTGAATTAAAATGGTAAAAACTACTGTTTTTACTATATTTTTATTATGCAAAAGGAACTTGACAAGCCCGTCGGCATCAGCCCGGAAATCCAGGCCTATATCGATGACCTGGTTCAAAACATCAGCCAACAATACGAATCCCGCATTGCCGAAATGTGGGAGCAGTTCCGGCTGACGAAAGCCAAACGCTATCTGCCGCAAAGCGAAAAGTTCCCGGCGCAGGGCTGCCTGTTCAATGAAGCGGATTCGCTGACAGACACCGGGCTGTCCGACGATGAGCCGGAGATGGAAACGGTGACCTACACGCGCAAGCGTGGTCGTAAGCCCATCAATCCGGACTTACCCCGCGAGGTTATCGAGTACGACTTACCTGAGGATGAAAAGATCTGCCCTTGCAGCCAGAGTCAGCTGCATGCCATCGGTGTCGAATCCTCTGAGCAACTCGAAATCATCCCCAAACAAGTTAAAGTGCTGCGTCAAGAGCGAAAGAAGTACGCTTGCCGCCATTGCGAAAATCATGGCGAAAGCAGAAAAATCACCATCGCATCCATGCCCCGGCAGGCACCCTTGCTACCGTAGCCGTCAGCAAGTATGCCGACGGCCTGCCGCTATATCGTATTGAAAAAGAGCTGGCGCGTGTCGGTGTTGATATCCAGCGAACGACCTTGGCTAACTGGATGATAAAGACCGCCGAGTTGCTTTCGCCTATTTATCTGGCCATGCGCAGGACGCTGCTCAAAGAGCAGGTTATCCACGGTGACGAAACCACGCTTCAAGTCTTGAAAGAACCGGGCAAAAAAGCCCAAAGTAAATCTTACCTCTGGGCATACTCCAACCCTGAACAGAGCACGACAACGGTGGTGTTGTTCGAATACCAACCGGCCCGGGGGCATGCTTATCCCAAGGCCTTCCTCGACAACTATGAAGGCACCATCATGACCGATGGCTACTCGGCCTGGCGGATGCTAGAGAAGGTGACGCACCTCGGGTGTTGGGGCCATGCCCGGCGCAAGTTCAAGGATGCGCTCGACCTGAGCCCGAAAAAAGCGGGACAGGCCAAGCAGGCGCTGAGCTATATCCAGAAGCTGTATGCTATCGAAAAGAAAGCCCTGTCCTTGTCGATGGCAGAAAGGTATACACTAAGGGAAAAAGAAAGTATCCCGATCCTGACGTCCTTCCATGGCTGGCTGGATAAGGCGGCAGCGAAACTGCTTCCTCAAGAGCCCGATGGGGAAAACGGTCTGTTATGCGCTCAAACAATGGCCTTACCTTGAAAGGTATGTCGAGGATGGCGATTACCCGATAGACAACAACCGTGTTGAGCGGAAGACCTGGTTGTTCGCTGATACCCAAAGAGGGGCAAATGCCAGTGCGACCTTGTTCAGTATCATGCTCAGTTGCCGTGCCAACGGCGTGGATCCTTATGCCTACCTGCGTCATGTTCTGATGGAGTTACCACAGCGAGAAGAAGGCTGTGATGTCAGTGATCTTCTGCCCTGTAGCAATACGATCGTTCAATAGCTAGGTGGGTCGGAATACCCGCTTACCCTAAACTGAGCTTGCGTGATTACGATGCCCAAGTAGGCGAAGCACTGGCCGAGTGAAAGCGATGAACAAAGTCATAAGGCTCGGTATGCCTGTTCGTCAGCAAGCTGCCTAACTGGTTGAAAGCCTTGGTAGACCTGCATCTTTAGTTATGATTTGATCAACAACGCCTCTTCAAATAGAACGTGATTTTGAATAATAGCGTTCACTATCTCACCCTGCATATAGGGATAGATCACCTATGACATCGTCTTTATTTTTTCTTGTCCCAATTAAAGATGCGTTGATCCTTTTCCCGTTAGGACGCATCTCAGGCCGAGGATGATCCATATGATAGATAACCATATTAGGCCTCAGTACATCGCTAATTTCATACAGCCTAAAATAAAAATCGTTATCTTCATCTCCCCAACCTCGATACCTTTCATCTTGGCCGTTTATTTTGAAGAATGTCTCTCGCTCAACCACGATTGCACCACCATAAATTTCGGCCATAGTCTGACCTCGGACACGCCCGCCAAGTGTGCCAACCTCGTCAGCGATTACCGCATGCACAGCATGGGAAGATGATCGGGAATCCAAGTTAATTAGCCTATCATAGGGGACAACCGTGACGGCCGATGTTTCTTCATTCTGTAACAGGCAGTTATCTAAGAAGTCATTTGGTACAAGCATGTCTATATCTAAAAAACAGATCCTAGAGCAACTAAAGCCATGCAACACTCCGACATTTCGACCCCAGGCATAGTTATAATCTCCTGGGTTTTTAGCAAAAATGTACTTATCAACAAATGGTTCAACATAGTCTCGTGTACGTGACTCACTATCTTGTTCGACCGCTACAATTGAAAATAAGTTGCGAGATATTGTTTGGTTGTATAAAGCACAAATGCAGCTCAATAAGTTTCTTAATCTGTGAGGTTCGTTTTTTGGACACCGGTAAGACAAAACTACAAGCAACTTTGCATCATCTACGGAACCATTGCGCTCTGTGGCATGTTGCAAAAGGTGTTTAGACAGTAAAGAGATCTGCTCGTTTACGTCAGATTCCTTGGGTAATTTATAGTAGAATTCACCTACATGCGGGAGTATTCTGCCAAAATCTGAGAGGTGTAATAATTTACTCCACACTCTTTTTAGCATTCCTTCGTCCGACAAAAAAGAATGATGGACATGCTCGACTAATTTAGTCATTAGGTCAGTGTCATGAAATGATAAAGCCAATGCCTGTAGATCTTCACAAAGGCGAGTATCTTTTCTGTTAGAGCTTATTTCATCCAAAATACTCTCATGGAGCGGTACGACCCTTTGCCATAGCGACGGACTAACCGCCGCACTTTTGTCATAATAAGTTACTGAAGAAACAACTGCCAGCCTGGCTATATAATTTAAATTATCTTTCATAATATACTCCACGTCATATTCGTGGGTAGCCTCTCTAGTTCCAACGGTGCTGATTATCTTTAAGTGCGATATTCTTGTCGACGTCAAAATAGTTGCTTCTGACACTTTCGGAAAATCCACTTTCGGTTTCGAACAACATAACCCTATTATTAAGCATATAGTCATGCAGTTCAGCATCACTCATGTTAAAAACATCTTCCATTTTCTTAAAGTTGCTTTTATATGAAGAGTGAGCATTGGTATCAGTGACATCCCTTTTGTGAGGTAAATGGTAAGCTGAACCGTCTTGTCTATTAATAGTCAAGGTCCGGAAACACAAATAGCTCATAATATCATCTTCGCCCCCCCAGCCGGTTAGATCCATAGGCCAGCCGCCTATTCTTACAAAACTATCTCTTGTAAATATGACATTGCCGCCAGCGAAGCTACGTTCCTGATTTAAAAAATCGACACATTCGGAGATCATTGTTTTTGATGTCTGTTCAACGTCGGATTTGTATAAAGTAGAAATATCACCAAAGTGGCCTATCAGTTTTTCCTTTTCGCTATGGCTCACGTCATAAATTCGGCTCCAGGGGCTAACAGCATCGAAGCGGTCCAGGCAGCTTTCAATCGCTTGCAACAACTGGGCATGGTTGAATACAACGTCTGCGTCACCAAAAACGAGAATGTCTGTTGAAGCATGAAGAGCGCCTATATTACGTGCTAAGCCTCTGTTGAAAGCATCATTCGACTCTACGAACACATGTTTGGTTGCTCTCTCAGGTTCGAACTTGGCATGAGTATCCATCTCTACAACAATAACTTCTATTTCATCTTTAAGATCCGCTAGCCAATCTAGGATCTGATATAAGTTTTCTAATCGACCTTGATTGCTGATCCTTACAGGAATAATAAAACTCGCGATATAATTATGTTTCATATCAGGCTCCAGTTCCTTCATAGTATTGTGCCCCTAAATTCCAGATGTAATAAGCGATGAGGAAAAACGCTACTCCTATGATAGGAGTTAGCAATAATGCGAAGCTATATTCATCGCCTCTAATAAAGTATGCACTTGGGTAGTAGGCTGAAAAGGCTAATGGCAGCAAGGTACTAAACAAAACTGATAATGGTTTTCCAAGAATGGACACAGGATATTTTGAGAAGTCCTTGAGGCGTTCTGACAGCGTCATTAATCCGAAAGAATAACGAGTCCAAAAGCTGCTTGCCGATGTCAAAATCATAAAAGAAGCTATGATGAGGGACGCAGAAATGAGCAGGAATACCAGAGCAACTACGTTTAGTGGTGACCAAGCTATACCGATTTCGTTCGAGGCATAGCTTAATCCGAAAAAGCCAAAGCCGAGTAATCCGAGGCCTTTTAAATCAACCGTCTCAGACAAGTAGTAAAAAAGCATATTGACGGGTTTGGTATAGTACTTGATGAAGCTGCCATCGACCAGTTTAGAACTCATTGTCCATAGGTTCTCGCATAGTATTTGACTGGGCGATGATGCGACTAAATAGAACGAGTAAATAAAAACTAATTCTGCAAAGCTCCATCCTTTAATGTCATCTACATTTTGAAAGACAATCCATATCGAAACTATGGATACGGCATTAATTACAATAATGCTAAAGGCGCCGATAATAAAATCAGCTCTATATTGCATTTTACTCTTGATGTGTTGCGCAATCAGCGACAAATATAAATCGACGTGAAACTTAATCGAATCTAACACCCTAACCACCATTAATAGTTACTTTCTTGACTAAGCAGCTAGTAAGAAACTTGCCAAACAACATCAGAGAAATACACCAGAAAATCTGTATAACCAGTCTTTCCATCACTAAGCTCATATCCAAAGTTGGGTCAAATAAGACATCAAGAGGGAAGTGAACGACAAAGTAAAATGGGCTCGAAATAAGTAGCGACTTGATGGTTTCGGGAAACAAGTAGATCGGCACAATAGCTCCCGAGCAAAACATCATTAGTACATCTTTGCATGAACTCGCCCCCCATACACTTTCTGTAAAGAAGGCAGTCAGACCGACTAAGTAATCAATGCAGAATCCTATATAATAACCAAAAAACACTGCCACTATAAACAGCAATATTCTGTCTACCCAGCCAAAGCTAGAGTCATAAAACAAGACAAAATACAAAACCACGGGTAAGAAGACCAACACCATATTCCAAACAAACTCGCCGATACTCCTAAAGAAGTACATGAGTTGATAACTAAAAGGCTTGCTTAAATGAAGCGTGATATCCCCCGTTAAAATATCATCCGAAATATACCACTCGACGTGAGTGCGATACATCACAATCAATGACGAGGCAAATGCCATTTTGATATATACATCATCAAACGTTTTTCCTGCTATAACTTCTCTTGAGTCAAATATTGCATTCCATAAAAAATACAACAATACCAGGTAAACAGCATTTCCTATAGAGTTGAACAACAGATCGACCCTATATGACATAGCGGTCAATATGGTATTGCGAGTGAAGTATAAATACCTAAGCATTGGCATCACCGAAAGACATATTTTTAATGACAGATTCGACCTTAGCTTCTTCTAGAGTAAAACTATCAATTTTTACTTTAGTCTCCAAAAGGTTCAACATAACCAGTGGTGAAATAGCATCGTTGTCTAACAATATACTAAGCTTTCTAATACCATACTGAGATTCATCATTTAAAAGCATTGCCCCGGGATTATCATTTATAACACTAGTCAAAACATCTAGCTCGAAGTCGTTGACGACAACGTTAAGCGTTTTGCTATTGCCAAATTTTGACAAAAAGGACTCATTGGTACCATCAAAGTACTTCTTGCCCTTGTTTATAATAATCAACCTACTTGTAAGAGATTCAACATCACCCATATCGTGGGAGGTTAATATTACTGTAGTGCCGTATTCCTGATTAGCTTTCCGAACCAAGTCTCTTACAAGTGATTTTGTCTTTAAATCTAACCCAATCGTTGGCTCATCCAAAAATAGTACTGAAGGCCGATGCAGAAATGCAGCAACGATTTCACACAGCATTCGTTGACCTAATGAAAGACACCTAACGGGTTGTCTATAGAACCTTTCTATATCTACAATTTGGTTTACCGAACGCAAAAAAAACTGGTAATCGTTATGGCTTACTCTATATATTTTTGACAATATATTGAAAGATTCAATTACCGGTAAATCCCACCACAGCTGGCTGCGTTGGCCAAAAACTACGCCAAGTTCTTTTACATATTTTTCTCGATTGTCTGATGGGGATTTTCCGTTAATGGAAATGGTACCGGAAGTAGGCGTAATAATGCCAATCATTGCCTTAATGGTTGTTGACTTTCCTGCTCCATTAGAGCCAAGGAAACCCACAATGTCTCCTTGGTTAACAGATAGGCTAATATCATCAACAGCTTTTACTATCTGATATTCCCTTGAAAAAAGATCGCTGAACGCACCTTTTAGACCAAGGTTTCTAGTCAGTACCTTATAATGTTTCGAGAACCCGTTAACTTCAATCATATTATATTTACATTCAGTTTTTCGTGTGAAATAGAGACTAAATGACGCAGTGGTACATATGCAAAAAACTTGCGTTATTATTAATCCAAAAGCGATGAATAAAGCTCAGCGGTTTCTCTCGCCATCCGCTGAGAACTATATTTATTGACAGCTTCCAACCTGGCACTTCTGGCCAAACCTTCTGCCAAATCAGCGCTTTTTATTAACCTTTCAATACTGACAATCAACTCATCAACATCTTCGGGTTGAAACAACAATGCTGTTTTTCCATCAGAAAGAATTTCCTTTAATCCACCGACCTCTGATGCAATGATGGGCGTGCCTAAATGCATAGCTTCTACTGCAACTAGACCGAATCCTTCTGCTAAGCTGGGGATAACCATTAAATCAGAAGATTCGATAAGAGCAGCGGTCTCTGTGCCAGATAGCTCTCCGGTAAAGCAGACTCTTTCTGACACCGGATGGTTCGCTAAATCGGATTTAACACGGTTGGTGTAGTTATCAGGCCCATCAGGGCCTGCTACGACAAGCTTCCAGTCCCGATCCACATTGAGCCCTTTAATGGCATCGAGCAGTACATGCAACCCTTTAGGAGCATAAATACGACCAACAAAAAGTAGTACGTATTCCTCGTTAGAAAGACCAAATCTCTGTCTCATACAGGGACCGCGATACTGACGCAGCCTTTCCGAACAGATCCCATGAGAAATGGCGGCTACGCGGTCTTTGGGAACCGAGTTTTCTAATGCGCGCTCATAGTAGAACCGGCTAGGGGCTATAAAACGATCAACTTCAAGTCTTTCAAAGACTAACTTGCATCGTCCTTTACCAAAGGACTGTATTTGCGGTGCATGTTCATGGATGGTAGCTACTAATGGAACAGCCAATGAGTCAGCAATAACTCGCCCTGCAATAGCTGTTTCTATGCTATTGACGTGAACAAGATCAATACTTTGATAAGAATCGACAATACGGCTGATATCGTCCAACAAACCAAATTGTAAGACTCGCCAAGCCACCTTCCTAATGTTGTCGAGTGAGTCCAGTTCAATACCCAACTCATGAATATTTGGATCAATAAGTCCAGATTCTATCGGATAAGCGTATGTGACTACTATAGGGTTCCATCCCTCTGCCGGTAGATACCTAGTTAAGTCCTGGGCATAGGTTTCCGCACCTCCGGGGCTCGGGGGAAATCGGGGAGTTAGAAATAATACATTCATTATATTATGAGTTCGCCAAATATATCTGTAGCAAGTTCGTTAACCCAAAGCCGATTAAACGAGGCCAGACAACAGGTGGTTTGTGTATATCCCTGCATTCATTATGCCAGTTTAAAATACCACTACTGGATAAGAGAGTTGTGAAATAGGGAAGGCACTGATAAAACAAGCCTTCCCATTTGATCAAATTAGACTAGAGCTGCTGCCATCTCGGTTATTTCAATTCCAGCCCATTTTGTGCAGGTAAGCTCTCCTGACTCATAGACTGTTTCGACCAATTGGCAGTTCCTCAACCAGTTTTTGGCACCATAATCATTCTCAATATTCTTACACATATGCGGCACCAACAACTGTAATATTCCGCTGTGTGCAACGACAAGAATTGATTTACCAGGGTGCTTATTTACAATCTCTTGAACAGCTTTCTCACCTCTGGATATAACTTCTCGGGCGCTTTCTCCTTCAGGCCCGGCTAATACGCTCAGTTCCTTCTCAACAGTCCATTTGTGCCAGACAGTGTCAAGCTCTTCGAAAACTTGTGGATCATTGCGTCCTTCCAGCTGACCGACTGAAAGTTCACTTAGCCGCTCATCAGAGGTAACAGGTAGCCCTCTTTGTTCATTTAAAATAGTGGCTGTTTCGATCGCTCTTACCAAAGGGCTTGAGTAAATCTGATCCAGTTCATAAACGGTAAGGTTATCTGAAAGCTCTTTCGCTTGTGTCCGGCCTAACTCTGTTAATTTTGGACCTGGAGCTGAGGTAGATAACCTATGAATTACATTGTCTTCAGTTTCTCCGTGACGAGTAAAATACAATTTAGTTTTCAACATTAACTCCTAAATGAATTATAAAGGTAAGCTAGTAGCCATTGTGCCACTATTTCCATATTGAAAGGGTAGTTCCGAAAGACCGGCTTCGGAAAATACGCGTCTTAGTTGCTCTTGATAACCAGGCTTTGAACTTATTAAAATAAATCCTCCACCACCGGCACCAAGAAGTTTAAAACCATCGGCGCCATTCTTCATCGCCAACTCTTCACAGTTGGCGATAAAAGAATTGCCTACTTTTTTTCCTAACCCGACTTTCTCTCTCCAATGCGCCAATAGTATAGGTCCGATATCACAAGGGTTATCGCATCTAATAGCGTGAAGCATGTCAGGAACTAATTCTCTTATTTTGTGGATTCTTTCAATTGTCGATGAGTTATTTACTTTAACACTACTTGCTTGGTCTTTTAGAATTTCACCAGCGTTTCGTCTTTGCCCCGTATAGAACAATAGAAGCCTGTTATTGAAGTAATCGATACAATTCTTACCCATGTTTAGAGAAGACGTATCTGCTTCGAGATTCGTGTTAAATGACAAATGCTGAAGCCCGCCCA
This sequence comes from Photobacterium gaetbulicola, assembly GCF_003025515.1. Taxonomy (NCBI): domain Bacteria; kingdom Pseudomonadati; phylum Pseudomonadota; class Gammaproteobacteria; order Vibrionales; family Vibrionaceae; genus Photobacterium; species Photobacterium gaetbulicola. The sequence continues at coordinate 15,186 of NZ_PYME01000047.1, forward strand.
ACGATGCCATATAATGATCTTGCTTACCCACCATTCGCTTTAGATCATCGATTTCCACCGAGCTAGCAGCTTCAGCCAATTCACCTTTATCTACACTTTGGTTATTAGCTATTCTTCCGGCATGTATCATAGATACTAGAAAAGCGCCGGATCCGCCTAACCCCGTACCACTTGGGGCATCTGCCTGCACCATAACTTGCGTGTTACCGAAGTGCCCGCTGCGCATCAGTGCGAATTTACCAAACGAATTTTCTAGGGCTTCTAGGTTTTCGGCGTGTTCCGCCTTCTCCCAGTAGGCCTTGATTGAACCTTCAAATTGATTTGGATGAATTGTAACCGTGACATACTTATTAATTGCTAGCCCAACTACGTCGGAGCCAAACCTTGATGCATAGCTGACTACATCTGATCCGCCGCCCGCTAATGATATCCTCAATGGAGATCGCGCGACTGCAATGGATTTGCCTTTTGTCATGCTTTCACTCATAGTAACTTCCTTACATCGTCGGGTAGAACAGTAGTGTTTGATAATAAAGACAGGTCGAGTGATTGAGCACTGATTTCAGCGTAGTTGAGCAGTTCATTTCTTACCTGCTCAAATTCTGCCTTAGCTAAAATGGATGCTCTATTTACATTAATCCTATCTCTATTTGAAAAAAAGGTTGTATTACAAAGTTCTACGTATCTCGTTACGTCTTTCCAGCGCCAATTGACAGCGCTTTCCTTCGAAACATCTGCGACCAAATCCAGCTCAAGATCTAAGGTATCTATACCCCAACTCTGCTTTTTCAACGGCCGCTGGAAGTTAATGTAGAACTCCAACTCATTCTTTCCTTCAATACGCCTAGTGATCCCATAGGCGAGCCACTTATCTTTCGGTATTAAATAAGTAAGGTCCTTATTCAGCCATACTCTGGGAGCAAGTCTCCAACATTTCGTTTCACCAAGTCGAACGTGTCTGCCCGAGTTATCTATAGGTGCCAGCCATTCAGTACCACAGCTAATCCTTAAAATAATAAACTGCTCGTCTTCTTTTAGGATTGTAATGGGTATCAGACACCAGGTTCTTTTACACACTTCGTGTCTTAAAAAGCTCTCATGTTTACATTTCACTTTATTAAATTCTCACTGCTCTAATATGAAATTCGCAGCCGCGGCAAGATCGTTCTCTATAATCAATTGCTCCGCTTGAGTCCTGTCAATTAATGAGAGTGACTGTTTACCTCTTCCCGTCAACACAAGAATCGGTTTAACACCAGCATTTCTAGCGGCTTTCACATCAGTATCGGCATCTCCAATAAAGAAGGACTTGCAAAGATCTATTTCATATTGCTGCGCAGCAGTCAGAATCATCCCTGGGTTCGGCTTCCTACACTCGCACAAGTCGGTTGCCAGGTGTGGACAAAAATATGTAGCAGTGATCGGTTGCAAAAGGCCGAGTCGACGAATGACTTCATGGTTTATGTCTTTCGCTTTTTCTCTTTTAATTATGCCTTTACCAACGCACTGCTGATTGGTCACAATGATGATTTGATATCCAAATTCGATCATGCGTTCTATTGCTTTAGCACTACCATCAATGATGGTAATATCTCCTTCATCAAGGACATAGTTATCTCTATTTTCATTGATAACCCCATCCCGATCGAGAAATACAGCCGCATTTTTGGTGGTGCCTGATTTACCACCAGGAATATGTATCATAGCTATTATTCACAAAGCTTACGGAGTCGATAATGAGAAAAACTCATGCGCGTTAAGAGATATCAGTGTGTGTATATCTTGTTCCGAAATGCCTCCTGCTCTTAATGCTTTGACATTTCCTACAACAGATTCAGATTGCAAACCAGCCCAGTTGTCTAGCAAGGAATTGTCAAAGCCAGATACAAACTTCTCATCATGCAATTTGGATACAATGCAATTTTCCACACCAAATTTTCTTATAGACTGGCACAGGTCGTTATATTCGGCAGAATATTCCAATAAGATCTTGGTACAGCTCGTTCGTATCGCTCCTAAACTCACAGTGCCAACTTCCAATGGCGTTACCCCCCTAACAATGACATTACTAAAATAAAGAGCAGTTTTAAGTAGATTCCCTTTATCAGACATACCCGCTACGTTATCTAGTATGAGAAACGTTCTGTCGCTTTTAAGGAATGTGACTACTGAATCACGGTTTAAATAGTTACTTTCAAAGGTTTCGTACGTTTCATCATCGACTATCAGGCCGACCATCTTTCTTTTTTCGTGATTAATCAAAAGCTGGATCAACTCTTCATCTAATCCCTTACCACTATTGAGCTTGATGCATAAACCTGCGAATGTATCGCGGTATTTATCTTTGCCAATCTCGTTTAGTGAATCAATAATTACTTGATTTTCCACTTTAGAATTAACAACGGGAGCGATAACCCAACGTCTGCCATGTGCACTGCGGGACATCTTTTCGAGATTAGAGATAACGTTACAGTCAAGTGTGATACCATCTAATTCATATACTGGGAAAACTACAGTGTTTGCAAGCTTGACCATGATACTACTCTACTGATTCGCACTTCCAAGTAACTTCTACACTAAAACACCCGTCAGTTTCTAATAGCGCTGGGTAGTACTCAAGCAGCCCTTTTAGTTGGGATTCGTAAGTTTTAGCCGCAACCAGTTTTTCGAGAACCTGAGTTTCAGAGAACTCAATTCTTGTTGGCTCTAACAACCTGACACCTTGCTTTTCGACTTGTGATAATGCGTAGGACCATTGATAGTCAAGCTCTTTACTACTGTCATCGCTATCCCAGCCGTTTACACTGGCATACGGACAGTCTGCGTAAAAGACAAGTTCGAATGAACGGCTTTTTTTATAAACGGAAATAATTGCATCTCTAATCACAATGTGATCTTGATGCTGACCTATTCCGATTGGCGCGATAACAACGTCAAAGTCTGGAACGAGCTTTTCAAGAACTTCTTCTATATCAGCTATACTTTTCTCTTTCGAGTATGGTAAATCAAGAAAGTCTAAGTGTTTCCAATTAACTCCAGCTATTTCACAAGCGTTGGCGTCTTCGACAGCTCTTTTCTGTGCAGCCTCCCGTGCGGAATTAAACCCGCACATTCCATCCCAGTGAGTCATAACGCACTCTTCAGGAGGAACTCCGCCACAAAAGGTAACATTGGTTATATTTTTTCTTTCTCGTACCAAGATATCCCAGGTGGAGAATACTGCATCATCGAAATGCGGTGATAAAACTAATTTGCTTGTCACGAATTACCTCTCAATGTCGATACTGCTTTTTCAATAAGCAAGACCAGCTTTTCTAAAACCTCTTCATCCGCTAATAGTGCTGCGTGGTGTAACCAAATGGTTTGAGCAGACACCTTTTGAGCTATCGGCGTCTCGAACCTGCTGGCGTCTATCTCGCGCCTGATGGTTGGTTCAAATGCCGTATTCTTAAATACATCCAGGTCATTGAGAGAAGGATATGCCAAACTTAGTGGTACCTTCGCTTGACTCAACACTTCGAACATATGCTGCCTAGCTTCTTCACCCAACAAATCAAGGTCAAGCTCAAAGATATAGCAATAATATGCTCTTTGTTCAGAACCCTCGGCATTTTTCTGGGGTTTTACACCTTTAATACCTGCTAATCGCTTATCCAGAAAACTAGCTGCCTGAAGGCGCTTTTCAAATTGCTCGGGGTACCTTTCTAATTGAGAGTTTAGTATGGCCGCTTGCCATTCAGTTATCCTTGCATTGGTACCGACAATAGGATGGTGATAGGTTCCTTTGACTCCCTCACGACCACAATTCGCATAATCCCAAGCTTTATTTAGAAGCTCCTTATGATTAGAAATCAGTGCTCCTCCTTCTCCAGATGACATGAGCTTAGAGTGCTGAAAGGAAAAACTCCCCAACTCACCTAGAGAGCCTGCACCTCGCCCTTTCCACCTACTACCATGAGCATGAGCACAGTCTTCAATAAGCGCTAACTTCCTAGTTCTGCTTATTTGCAACAAACTGTCCATATCACACATAGTTCCGGCGACATGTACAGCAATAATCGCTTTGGTTTTTGGTGTGATCGCCTCGTCAACTTTTTTCGGACAAATACAATAGGTATCCTCGTCGACATCGACAATTACTGGAACAGCGTTAACACGTAAAACAGCTGATGCTGTGGCAACAAAAGTGATTGCTGGAACAATGACTTCATCTCCTTCACCAATACCTAATGCAATTAGGGCTGATTCAAGAGTTACTGTGCCGTTAGCAAGTGCGATACCATAGTCAGCATTCTGATAGCTAGAGAATCGTTCGGGAAATAGCTTGATATTCTCAGCCCTACTGCCGGCCCAAAATCCAGATTGTAGCGCGTTAGCTAACGCCGACTCTTCGCTGTTATCCCATACTGGCCAGGACGGGAAGTCATTGCTTGAAAATCGATAGTCAATCATAAACTACCTCCGACGATTCCGCTGATTATCTGCTCTTCATGCTGTTTTATATATTCGATGTCATTTAGATAAGCGATGTGATGGCCTTCAGATAAATTACTTTCAAAATCTTCATCACCTTCTCCTGCCTGATCCAACATAAAGTTAACAAGTGCAGTTAACCTGTCTACCATCATCGAAGGGATCATCTTCCTGGACTCATAATCTAAACCATATGCGTCACAGAAGATTTTTGCACGTGTAATCTGCTCATTAATATCGCCAATGCTATCTGGGTTGTTTGGATTTTTAATTGGCGCCCATCGATATATGGCATAACAAACATCCCAAATCACAGGCCCTGGATGCAAGGTATCGAAGTCTATGATTCCAATCGCTTCATTTTCATTTAACACAACATTATAAGGAGCGTAATCTCCGTGGCAGAGCACCTCAATCGGCTTACGAGCTGGCAACATCCAGCAACACTCGTCATCTAATGCACTTAGTACCTTACGAGAAGCATCGTGGAATTCGCGTAACAATTTAGCAGCGGTTATCAAGGCATTTTCTGACCTAGCGTTTTCTGACAGTGGATAATTTGAAACCTCACCTTCAATAAAACTTACCGTTTCGAATCCAGACCCATCAAGAGCCTTTGGCTCTGGAACTTTTTTGAATCCATTGCCCCTAATAAGCCTTAATACTTTATGAACAGTTTCGGTCCACTCAGAAGCAGGTCGACGAACATCCTTATTCATCTTAACAATTTTGCCACTTCGCCCACCCTCTAGCACTTCACCTATATTATTTACATCATCTATCTTTTTATCGTTCATAAAGGGTAACTCCTTTCATTTAGGCTTAGTTTTGTCGAGTTGATATCCGTGGAAAGAACCATCGATGCGGATATTTTTCCTGCGCAAAGTCTACATTTCTTTCTCGTGCCCTCAATAGGCAACTATATCATTTTGCGAGTGAGCTCTATAAAATATTATTTCACCTATCAATGCTCTTCTATTTGGTTATTTATACAGTTAATATCAAAAAGGAAAGTGAATTACTCTTACGGAGAGGATTTTTCCTCCTCAATTATTTATGTGATTTTCTTTCTACCTTTTAAATCTTTTGTTTAATTCTTCCAAGCTATATTTCTGAAAAGTGGTATGTTATGTACGACGTAAATGAGATAAAACATATTTCAAATTTTTTATATATTGAAACTGTTATAAATCACTATTTCCGAGATCTCAAAGAAGCAATAGATAAACTTGATGTAGTCGAGCTTACTGACGCATCATCTATTGTTTTTGATTGCCTTCACAAAGGGAATACACTTTATGTCTGTGGAAACGGCGGCAGTGCAAGCTCAGCCTCCCATTTAGCAGCAGACCTCGCAAACGAAACCAGAAGTCTTACATCCTCACCAAATATCGTGTCATTAGTCGACAGCCTTCCTCGTATTACAGCTATAGGAAATGACTATGGCTATGACGAAATTTTTTCTCTTCAGCTTAATAAGGCTAATGCTGGAGATGTGATTTTAATGCTTAGTGTGAGTGGGAATTCCGAGAACCTTATAAATGCAGCCAAAGTAGCAAAAGAAAAAGACGTTAAGGTAGTGAGTCTGCTGGGCCGGAAAGGAAATCTTGCAGAATACTCTACAAGCACCGTTGTCTTTGGAATGTCTGACTATGGGATAACTGAAGACTTACACTCTTCTTTTTTACATATGGTGAAGAGGCTGGTTAACGAAGGTAAAGCCCATATCTGCAAACCAAGTTTATAACGTCTTCCTGAATTTGTATTTTAGCCCTAAACTACCTACTTCAGTAGATGGTTATTATCCAATTTGATGGGGTATTGAAAGGGAAAATAACTTTTGGCAGCGAGGCAATTTGTCGACGGCATGGGAATCAATTAAAGAATAATTCGGCGCAATGTGTGACTTATTTGGTATAGAAACAGATTTTGATAATACCAATAAGTCAGTGTTGTCTAAATATTCATTATACGCATAACATCCCAGGCTTAAAGGTGTTAACAAATTATCCATGCTTACCGGAATTACAATTACTTAAACTTATTTAGGATTTTAAAATGTGCGGAATTTCTGCAGTCTTTGATTATTCAGCTCAAGATGAAAGCCGTAATACGATGCTTCACGAGTTGTTGTCAAAAATAGAACATAGGGGACGAGCTGATACCCTTTACGAGTGGAAGTCATTCAAGGAATTGGGGTTTTCTTTAGGTACTCACCGGTTACCTATTGTAGAGCAGAGTGAAAACAGACAGCCGGCCTGCGGACCGAAAGGTTCCATTACTCTAGTCATGAACGCTCAAATATTTAACTATCTTGAGTTGAAGAACGAACTTTGTAATGAAGGGGTTGGTATTGAGTGTCTTCCGGGAGGAGACGCATATATTCTGGCAACGGCTATAGAATACTGGGGAATTGACTCAGCGTTAAAAAGGCTTAATTGGGAAGGGTGTTTCGTTGCTTTCGATGAAACCACCAATAGCATTTACGCTGCTCGTGATCATCTTGGAATCAAGCCCCTTTACTATTCAAACATCGAGGGCAAACTTACCTTCTCTTCAGAGATAAAAAGCTTATCCCATATAGATCAATTAAAGCAAATCGATGTTGTCAAACCCGGAACTTATCTGTCCTGGGATTTATCACACCTCGGCGCCCCCAAAGAGGGGGTGTGGTGGCAGTTACCTACATCAACTAAGGGGGCTTACAGTATCGACAGTATTGAGAAAATACTGAAGGAAGCAGTCCGAATAAGGGTGCCCGATGAGCCATATGCTGTACTTTTATCTGGTGGTATCGATAGTTCACTGGTTCTAAAAATGGCGTTAGAAGTAAGCGAAAATGTCACTGCTTATACGCTACATGATGAAGAATCTCCCGACTTACCTTTCGCCCGCAGGCTGTGCAGTCAACTTGGTGTGAAATTAGTGGAAGTGAAAGCCGACGATTCAAGTAAGCTATGCGGAAATCTACTAGATACGATCACTAAAGTTGAATCATGGGAATGGCAAGTTCTCAATCATGCAGCGCCAATGGATGCACTGTTCAGTGCGATAAGAAACGACAATTATAAAGTCGTCCTAACCGGAGAAGGTGCCGATGAGCTCTTCTGCGGTTATTCAAGTAACTTGTCTAGCCTTGATGTTGATGAACTACAAAACGAACGAATCACTCGCGTCAAGGATTTGCACAAGACAAACTGTAGGCGTGTCGATAGGATGGCGATGTCTCATAGCTTAGAATGCCGCGTCCCGTTTTTGGATATTAATGTCACTAATGCCGCTTTAACACTGCCTGTAGACAGCTGTATCGACCTGTCCACCAACAAAATCCCCCTGAGGGAAATCGCTTCAAGAATTTTACCCGAAGGGTTTGCAAAACGACCAAAACTCTCTTTTGCCAAAGGTGTCGGGTACCAATATGGTGCTACGAAAAAAGCTAAGAGCGTATTCGGTGATATTAGCAACCTTGAAATTACTGAACTTCCAAGTAATTGGGCAAAACTCGCCAGATATCCTATCGAAGAATGCTGTATCAGTATGTTTATTGAGCTCGGATATGATAAGGCAAATTACTTGTTGGAAAGGAGCGTTTAATCATGATCACAATAGCTTCGCCAACTGAATTCCCTAAGCACGTTAGTTACCACCTTCCGGGCAGCAAACACGCTTTTGCACATGGAATAGCATGCGCGGCGATCGCTGATGAAGGCCGAATTAGTAATGTTCCAAACATCATCGACTCTCACACCCTTATTGATGCTCTTAGGTTAATATTCAATAAAGTAGATCATGACTTGACCACTCGTAGAGTTGCATTTTCAGAACCCAAGCATTTAGATAAGATCGTACTCACCCAAGAATTAGTAGCTAAGTCCAGAAATCTTTATTGCCTCCTACCAGCACTGCTCAATAAAACGGATTTACTCATTATAGAAGCCACACCTCAAGGATGTCAGATCGGTAAGCGACCTACAGATTGGTACATTGATACTTTAGTTAGGTTTGGCGTGAAAGTTGACTACCATGAGACCCACATAGAGTTACGATGGGAAGATAAAAAGTCAGCTGACATTGCGTTCAGCTACCCGACTATGACAGGTACTGTAATAGCAATTGCCGCAGCATCGCTATGTCTAGGTAAAAGTACAATTTCTAATGCATCAGTAGAGCCCTCTTGCTGTGAGCAGCTAAAAGTAGCATCAAAACTAGGTTGCTTGATTGAGGGAGAGTTACCTGAAATTGTAATAAGCCAACATTCACCTAATTCTGTTATAGATTATGAGGTACCAGCTGACCGTATCGCAGCCGTCACTGTCATTACTGCCGGCCTTTTGGCGAAAACAAGTGTGTCTGTCACCTCTAGTGATTTTGTGGAAGTGCCTGAGTTCATCAAGTTCCTGAATGATCTCGGTTTTCCCTCATCACAGGATAAAACATGTATTAAAGTCGACTACTCAAATAGAAAATCAACCGCCTGCAACCTTGTCTTAGATTGCGGCTCAGAGCCGAAATTCAGTAGCGACTGGGGACCATTTGCAATATTGCTTCTCGCTACTGATTCTCGCGGTTTTAGCAAGTTAACTGACGACGTTTTCCCGTACCGTTTTCAGTTTCTTGAACACCTCCCAGGCCAGCCATTGGCGAACGTTAATGTAGATATAAGCCACAAGGATGGGCGTGAGATAACGCAGGCAAACATCTTCGGTCGTTTAATGGAAAAGCTTCCTGGAGGCGTTAGTGGTTTATGCCCAGATATCCGGGGTACTGCAGCAATTGTATTGTCAGCAATAATTTCCGAAAAGTCAGTCACAATCACTAATGATTTTCAATTGTGTAGAGGCTACGAGAATTTAATTGGGGACTTAGAAAGTCTTAATCTACTAACCGTATTGGAGAATTAATTTTGAAGCGTATATTGGTTACCGGTGGTGCTGGGTTCATTGGATCTCATGTTGTCGATTTATTATCAAAGAGCGATGCCAAAGTCTATGTGATGGATGACTTTTCTACAGGTAAGGTTGAGAATATTGCTCATCATAGCAATGATAAAGTTAATGTGATCTGTTGTGATATCGCAAGTGACGCTGCTCGTAAAGCGATTAAAGATATCAAGCCTGACGGTATCATTATGCTTGCCGCTCAGCCAAGCGTCATCGTTTCAATAAGGGATCCGTTATTGGACGCAAGCTCAAACATAATGGGGCTTGTACACTTGTTGGAGTCTGCACGCGAAGTTGGTTGCAAAAAAGTAGTATTCGCTTCTAGTGGCGGTACGATATACGGAAACGTATCAGACGAATCTCTACCCGTTACTGAAGAGCACCCCTTAACCGCCTGCTCTTTCTATGGACTGACAAAACTAACCGCTCTGCACTATCTTAATTTGTATAAACAACTCTTTTCGATAGATTTTGCTGCTCTAGCATTAGGAAATGTATATGGTCCACGTCAATCTCCATTTGGTGAAGCCGGAGTAATAGGAATCTTTAGCCAAAAGATCCTGTCTAATGAGACCTGCACAATTAATGGCGACGGCAACATCACCCGGGATTACATATATGTAGCAGATGTAGCCCAAGCATTTGTGTCCGCTCTACATCAGGGAAGTGGACTGATCAATATCAGCTCTGGCGTCGAAAAGTCGGTTAAGGAAATCTATGATGCTATTTTGGACATATCGCAATGCCAAGGCAGTGTCGTAAATGGCCCTGAACTCGCAGGAGAGGTAAAGAGAATTGCACTACAAAACACAAAAGCAAAGTCAGAGCTGAACTGGGAGCCTAAAGTCAACTTTAATGATGGCGTCAAGTCAACCGTTGACTGGGTCAGGCAAGAGTATCTGAACTAACCAGGCTAAAAACAGCTTTACCTATCTTGAATTATTATTAACACAAATGGTTTAGGCAAAAACAAAAAACTGCTTTTTCCTAAACTAGGACAAATTATGAATAACAAGTTACCTTCACTGAAACAAATAGATGCCATTTTTTTGGATGCCGGCGGTGTTTTGCTTAAGCCGGATCACTCAAGAATAATGAGCTTAGCTGACAACCTTCCTATTACAGAAGAAAGTATTGATAGAGCTTTGTACGCTCATGGAAGTGTTGGTGCAGGATTGGGGCCAGGCGATGATGACGATGCTTTTGTCTACGAGTTTGCTATAGCAGCAGGCCTTACCAAACCGTTCACCTTGAAGCACATGGAAGAACTGAAGGACATTGTGCTTTTTTCTCCGTGGATCCCAAGAGAGATCGACGTTATATATGACACGCTCACAAAGATTAAAAAAGAAGTAAGTCATATCGTTGTTGTTTCAAACACTGAAGAAGGGGGGGCGAAAGAGCTATTAAGAGATACTGGCATATGCCAGGTCGGAGAAGGGCCAGGTATCGAAGTTTCCGCGATCGTGGACTCAGGTATTATAGGTGTACACAAGCCGGATCCTCAAATTTACCACATTGCAGCTGATTTAGTTGATACACCTATTGAACGTTGTTTACATATTGGTGACTCAATAAGAAATGACGTAAATGCCGCTAAGAAAGCAGGAGCGATACCCGTTCATTTCTGCCCTTACGGCCACTGCGAATCTAGCGAGCACTTACACATTAAATCTCTATCTGAAATAGTAGAATAAGTTAGCTCTGCAATACTTCAATATTAAATTAAAATTGGGCAATCAAAATGGATAACAAACAGATCCTACTAGTCGGCTTTGGTCGAATTAGTGAAGTTTTATATGCTCCACATATTCAAAAAAATTATTCAAAGGTAATCGTGTGTGAAAAAGACAAAAGTAGACACGATGTAATCAGAAGCGCTGGAGGATCCCCACAAAATTCACGCATGATAATTGCTCCTTGCCATCATAATTAACTCTTGTTGTGCCCAGCGTAATGTTGAATTTGTAATGTGATATTCCAGCCGTCGAAAGACTTCTTTTC
>NZ_PYME01000048.1:0-26381 GCF_003025515.1 Photobacterium gaetbulicola
CGCTTGTAATCTGTGCTGTAAAAGAATCGGCGCATACTATCAAAACAAGAAAGTGACGCATGGAATTAACACATTTAGCATCACAACTTATCATTTTGTTACCATTGGAGAATGGTAAGAATTTACACTCACAATAAGAAAAGTAAGTCAAATATAATAAAACTGTGTTACTGAGTATTTTAACTAAAAGATAATGGTCGGGTGGACGACACTTGTTACCAAGTGCCGTCTCCCTAAGAACCGTACGTGCAACTTTCACTGCATACGGCTCAAGCCTCCACTAAGGCATCGTTTGACACCCAACAACTTATAAAGCAGTTAGAGCAGGATCAACCCACGAGTTGCGAGCTTGTCTTTTTGACTTCCGCTTTACCAAGTATTCTTGGTATTCAGGGTCAAAAGGAGTCGCTGAACTCCTGATTTTCACATGTCGCTCAATAGGCACTTTTGCTATTTGGAATAGGTTAAACAGGCAATCCATGTCCATGATCTTCTGCCAGCCGTGAAATTGCCATTGGCCTTTACGATTGAGGAAGTATTTATGAACAACCCAGTTCTTGGACTTGGTTGGATGACGCCTAACTGCCCAGTACCATAATGCTTGGAATAGTTTGTGGCCAACATATCCGAATACCTGTTTAGCAACACAGTGTCGATAATAGTTCGACCATCCCCTTAGCTTTGGATTTATCAGTTTGATAAGATCATTCACTGGAAGGGTTGCATGCTTTTTGATGAGTTCACGCAGGTTACTCAAGAACATCAACGTATTGGATTTACTCGGTTTAATGAGTAGTTTTCCTTTGTATTTCCTATGATTGAACCCAAGGAAGTCAAAGCCATCGTTAATATGGGTAATATGCGTTTTCTCTTCGGAGAGTGTTAAGCCTCGCTCTAATAAGAAGTTAGTAATCAACGGTTTGATATCATACTCCAACACTTCCTTTGAAGCGCAAGTGACGACGAAATCGTCGGCGTATCCGATAAAGTTGGCTCTTGCACCCTGTTTGAGTGCGGTGGACTTTATCTGTTGTTCAAGACCTGCGAGAGTCATTAACATCAAGGTAGGAGATATAATACCACCTTGTGGTGTGCCCTCATCGGTACGGTAGAACAGACCTTTGTCCATAAAGCCAGACTTTAACCATTGTTCCAACATGCGCTTATCTACTGCGATGTTATCAAGAAGCCATTGGTGGCCGATCTTGTCGAAACAGGCTTTGATGTCCCCTTCGAGTACCCATTGAGCTGATTTCTTTAGTGCCAAACATTTAAAGCACTGATCGACAGCGTCAGCCGTGCTGCGGTTTGGCCTAAATCCATAGCTGTTTGGATCGGCAAGGGTTTCTGACACTGGCTCCAGTGCAAGAAGGTGGAGCGCTTGTTGCGCTCGGTCTATCATACACGGGATACCTAGCGGTCGAAGTTTGCCATTCTTTTTGGGGATATAAATACGCTTGAGCGGTTTGGCACTGTATGCCTTTCTGCTCAATTGATTAACTGCTTTCATACGGCGGGCATCTGTGTTCCAGATGACACCATCTATTCCAGGCGTTTTGCTGCCTTTATTTTGAGATACTCGCTTAACCGCAAGAAGCTTGGCTGAGCGAGAATGAGTTAAGAGCCACTGTAAGGACTTCACCTTACCGTGTTTCTTCTCTCTAGTTGCTTTTGCGATACGCATTTGAAGCTTTAATACAAGCGCTTCAACGGATTTCCAGTCGATTGACTGCCATTGAAGACTGTCAGGAGAGGCACTAATCTCTTTTGAAATCATCATTTGCGTTTCCCCTTGAATAAAGTTCTTAAAATTCTCTCGCAATGGGAGACCAGTCGGAAGTAGGCTCACTTTCGTGACCAGACATAAGTCTGTATCTGCATCGTTACAATACAGCTTTCGCTTTTTCCGACCTCCTTTACCTGCATCACTATCGGCCACAAAGGCTTTCCCATAGGGAGTGATACAGGCTTACCCTGTTCCGTATGTTACGTAAATGTCAGGTTAGATGCCCACTCTAGTGCGGGGAGCGTGTCGATCACGAAAGAGCATTGCCCAATCCCTTTCCAACTCCCATTGCCTTTTTGGCTACAGCGCAATAACCACTTCCGCTGCTTCGTCATATAACGCACCTTAGATGGATTCACTTACGTTCATCATACTGACTACCTAGCACTCACCCGATTTGTGTGGTTATCAGGAGGATCGTCCTCTCACGATTCGAATCCCGAGCAATTTAGATTGCTCTTCGTTACATTGTCTGAGCCGCTGCTTTATTCAGGCCCATAGGTTCATCTGGTGATACAGATGGTCCACTCATAAAGCGGTGAACAACGCTTCATACGACTTCAGGTCGCACGGGCAATTTTGAGTTACAAGAGTTGCTAAGCTAACGAACCTTAGCCTAACGTTCGTTAGCTTAGTGAAGAATTTTGGTTCTACGACCTAGGCCCTCAGACACGTTTTGGGGCATAAATTTGGTAGCCCGACTGACATGTATGCCTCAACTCACCGCCCTAGATATCGACTATTTTGAGCATTGGTAGCTCATACGGTACTCTTTCTCAGACTGGTCAACGAGCTCAAACTTTGATTTTTGGTATAACTCAATCGCTGCGGTGTTAAGTTTATACACTGTTAAGGTGAGCTCGTTTTCAACTCTTGAATCAAGTACAGATTTTGCTCTTTGAAGCATGATACTTCCAAGTGATTTACCCCTGAATGCTTGCGACACATACATCTGTACAACTTCTAGCGACCTACCCCCCTCCAGAGACAATAGCCCGCATAAACCCACGAGCTTTTCACCGATGAAAGCACCGATCATCGCTCCTTGCTCACTTTCCTCTTCCAGCAACGTTTGAAAGTAAAGTTTATTTAACTCAGACTGCTCTTTAAAGCTTGCCCCGTAGAGCTCTGGGTGCAACTGAAGACTCTCCAGCCTCAGTACTCTATACGCACTACTATCGTTTTTACCAAGTAACCTGCAACTTACCTGCATAATCGTTCCCTTGAATTCAACTCTTAGCTTATTCAATCAGCATTACAGATGGTCAGAATATCTACATAAGGAAAACTAAGTCAAACTCAATGCTTTCTGTAAGCAAAGTTGTGAGCTCTAAACCATAAAGGTCGGGTGGACGACACTTGTTACCAAGTGCCGTCTCCCTAAGAACCGTACGTGCAACTTTCACTGCATACGGCTCAAGCCTCCACTAAGGCATCGTTTGACACCCAACAACTTATAAAGCAGTTAGAGCAGGATCAACCCACGAGTTGCGAGCTTGTCTTTTTGACTTCCGCTTTACCAAGTATTCTTGGTATTCAGGGTCAAAAGGAGTCGCTGAACTCCTGATTTTCACATGTCGCTCAATAGGCACTTTTGCTATTTGGAATAGGTTAAACAGGCAATCCATGTCCATGATCTTCTGCCAGCCGTGAAATTGCCATTGGCCTTTACGATTGAGGAAGTATTTATGAACAACCCAGTTCTTGGACTTGGTTGGATGACGCCTAACTGCCCAGTACCATAATGCTTGGAATAGTTTGTGGCCAACATATCCGAATACCTGTTTAGCAACACAGTGTCGATAATAGTTCGACCATCCCCTTAGCTTTGGATTTATCAGTTTGATAAGATCATTCACTGGAAGGGTTGCATGCTTTTTGATGAGTTCACGCAGGTTACTCAAGAACATCAACGTATTGGATTTACTCGGTTTAATGAGTAGTTTTCCTTTGTATTTCCTATGATTGAACCCAAGGAAGTCAAAGCCATCGTTAATATGGGTAATATGCGTTTTCTCTTCGGAGAGTGTTAAGCCTCGCTCTAATAAGAAGTTAGTAATCAACGGTTTGATATCATACTCCAACACTTCCTTTGAAGCGCAAGTGACGACGAAATCGTCGGCGTATCCGATAAAGTTGGCTCTTGCACCCTGTTTGAGTGCGGTGGACTTTATCTGTTGTTCAAGACCTGCGAGAGTCATTAACATCAAGGTAGGAGATATAATACCACCTTGTGGTGTGCCCTCATCGGTACGGTAGAACAGACCTTTGTCCATAAAGCCAGACTTTAACCATTGTTCCAACATGCGCTTATCTACTGCGATGTTATCAAGAAGCCATTGGTGGCCGATCTTGTCGAAACAGGCTTTGATGTCCCCTTCGAGTACCCATTGAGCTGATTTCTTTAGTGCCAAACATTTAAAGCACTGATCGACAGCGTCAGCCGTGCTGCGGTTTGGCCTAAATCCATAGCTGTTTGGATCGGCAAGGGTTTCTGACACTGGCTCCAGTGCAAGAAGGTGGAGCGCTTGTTGCGCTCGGTCTATCATACACGGGATACCTAGCGGTCGAAGTTTGCCATTCTTTTTGGGGATATAAATACGCTTGAGCGGTTTGGCACTGTATGCCTTTCTGCTCAATTGATTAACTGCTTTCATACGGCGTGCATCTGTGTTCCAGATGACACCATCTATTCCAGGCGTTTTGCTGCCTTTATTTTGAGATACTCGCTTAACCGCAAGAAGCTTGGCTGAGCGAGAATGAGTTAAGAGCCACTGTAAGGACTTCACCTTACCGTGTTTCTTCTCTCTAGTTGCTTTTGCGATACGCATTTGAAGCTTTAATACAAGCGCTTCAACGGATTTCCAGTCGATTGACTGCCATTGAAGACTGTCAGGAGAGGCACTAATCTCTTTTGAAATCATCATTTGCGTTTCCCCTTGAATAAAGTTCTTAAAATTCTCTCGCAATGGGAGACCAGTCGGAAGTAGGCTCACTTTCGTGACCAGACATAAGTCTGTATCTGCATCGTTACAATACAGCTTTCGCTTTTTCCGACCTCCTTTACCTGCATCACTATCGGCCACAAAGGCTTTCCCATAGGGAGTGATACAGGCTTACCCTGTTCCGTATGTTACGTAAATGTCAGGTTAGATGCCCACTCTAGTGCGGGGAGCGTGTCGATCACGAAAGAGCATTGCCCAATCCCTTTCCAACTCCCATTGCCTTTTTGGCTACAGCGCAATAACCACTTCCGCTGCTTCGTCATATAACGCACCTTAGATGGATTCACTTACGTTCATCATACTGACTACCTAGCACTCACCCGATTTGTGTGGTTATCAGGAGGATCGTCCTCTCACGATTCGAATCCCGAGCAATTTAGATTGCTCTTCGTTACATTGTCTGAGCCGCTGCTTTATTCAGGCCCATAGGTTCATCTGGTGATACAGATGGTCCACTCATAAAGCGGTGAACAACGCTTCATACGACTTCAGGTCGCACGGGCAAAACTAAGTTAGTTTTTTAACACGCTAGATTTTATATAGGCTAAATGAAGCAGCATTGGACGGCTGTGGAATTTATCAAGGCTCTCGCCAACTCCGTCTGTCATACACACATAGATCCAAACCAACCAGCAGCATGGCTAACTCTTTTGAGCTTCAAACAAGAGGTCAATCAAAAGGTAGCACAGCAAAAAGCTTACAAAATTTCGCTGTATCACCTATTCGTTTTATATCAATAACCTAAGCGACAGCCTTGTTAGCACAAACCCAGAACGCAATACGGTTAAAATTCATCTTACTTCCGGATATCACGCTATAACTGGCACGAAGGATAGCATTTAGCGGCGGGTTAGCCAAAGTGTGAAAAGGGGAATCCCCCTTTTCGCAGCTTGATTACTAATGATTTCTACCGATTATGACGCGACTTTAACAACAGCAGTCAACCCAGTATCGAGCGATGGGATACTGAAATACCTTACCCTGCACTATTTTATCTAATTGCCCACCATTGTGTTCAATGACAGTGCGTGAGGCGATATTGTCTTCGTCAGCAGTGATGAGGGCTGTTGCGATACCTAATTGGCAGGCTTTCGGCAGAGCCAACTTCAGCATCGCTTTTCCGTAACCTTGGCCTCGAAAACGAGGAGCAATATCATAACCGATGTGCCCTGCTTCATGGGATAAAAAAGGCGTATTGATATTGTGACGAATCCGGATCACCCCCAATATTTCTTGACTCGAGTCAACAAGCCAATAATGGTGACAAGGCACATACCCTTCAGGTAAATTCACGCCGTTGGACTCATCAATTAACGATTGAATATATCGATCAAAATTCTTTTTTCCGCCCTCATAATACGAGGCGTTTTCCTTATCATGATTAACAAAATCATCGTAAAACCGCTCGAAAGCCAATCGATACTCCTCACTCGGATAAACTAATTGCATCTATTCCCTCACTCGCTATACCAGCTCTTCCAAATGCCTAATTTGTTGATATTGCCTTTCGCCCTTTAGCGTAAAATCCGGCTGATACCAAATTGCCTGCAATCCTGCCGCCATAGCCGGCTGAATGTCCTTTTCCAACGTATCGCCGACCATAGTGATCTCAAAAGGCTCGACATCCAGCGCCAAAACTATGCGCTGAAAGTAGTCTGGCGTACCTTTGGCGATCCCCATATTGACTTTACAAAAATAGCCACTGATAAACTTCGCTAGCCCTGCTCGTATGAAAGCCTGTTTAATATCATCAACTGACGAGTCATCGGCGTTGGTTGCAACATAGATTGGGTATTTCGCCGACAAACGGTGAAGGGCTTCCCGCGCTCCCGGTACCGCCTTCACTTCGGGCCAGTCACACATTTTTCCTTGGTACTGAGGGAAGTCGACCATCAAGGTGTCTCCCCAATCAAATAAATAGACTTTCGCCATTAAGCATCCTTTCGTCCTGACAAGAACAAGCTTTACTTCCGTTGTTTAAGAGAGTGATTTGAGAGCACGCAAAGCATGTTCGGCCTTGGCACTCGGCACAAATACGTGGTCATGGTAATACGCCGCTATAACATTGGCACTTATTTCCTGCTCTGCGAGCTTGGAGGAGACTGCAGCCGTTAAACCCACCGCATCTAGGCTGGAATGCACAGTGAGGGTAAGCATTCTATAAGTCGACTCATAAGCCAAGCAGGCCCTATCAGCGTTTTGTTTGCTGACGACTAGCGTTAGTCCTTCCGACTCTTGAAAGGTCGCAATAGGCGACAAGGCGAGATATGTTTCTAACTCACCGTCAACACTACAAAATACATACTCCCCTTCTGTCAGTTCAGGGGCCATAGATTTCAGCAGCTCTTGCAGATCGCAAATACCCGTCATTTTTCCTCCATTTCATGCCGGCGACATCAAGGGCTGCGCGGCTTTAGTCTTCCTAACCAAGTCTCTCGGGTTACCTGATAAAGGCAGTGGCGCCTGAGATGATGCCCGACTGGTAACTTGGGGTGGTCAAAGTCTTGTCCGATATTCGTCATACCGATTTTGTCCATCACCCGTTGCGAGGGGGTATTGGGCAAAGCAGTAAATGCGTAGATGCTTGGCGCTGACAGCTGTTCAAAAGCAAATTGCAATGCTCGACGAGCAGCCTCGGGAGCATAACCCTTACCCCAGTATTCTTTGGCAAGCCGCCAACCAATTTCGATAAATGGTGCATTGGGGATCCCTGACAACTCATCTTGGCGGTGTAAGCCCACAAAGCCGATAAATTGCCCTGTCGCCTTTAGCTCTGCCGCCCAGAACCCCCAGCCATTTTCCGCGATTAGCTGAGTGATCCGTGCCGCTTGGGCTTCACTTTCCTGCCGGGACAACACCGCGGGGAAATACATCATAACCGTGGGGTCAGCATTCAGTCTGGCGTAGTCTGGATAATCCTCCCGCTTCCACTGACGCAGTATTAACCTCTCTGTTTCTAACCTACTTGCCATCTGACTGTCTGTTTCCCTTTACTGCTCTTACTATTCTAATGAGTATAAGCATATCACCTTGTTCAGAGTGGCTCTGTCAGCAACCGCTTCTGGATCTCCTCTCTTTGCATGCCTTGTAAGCAAAGAAGATTTACCCATGGTTTACTCATTACCTATGAATCGCAAGCCGTTCTCTGTCGGCTTTTTTCAACTTGGCTACCACCAAGTCGTAGGAGCGATCGATCAGGCCCTTCAGCATGCCATCTTCAATCTCTTCGGTTACAGATACCGTTATCCAGTGCTTTTTGTTCATGTGGTAGCCAGGGCGTATAGCCGTAAACATGGACGCTAGCGCTTCATTGTCCGCCGGAGCCCCTTTGAGGTTAATATCGACAATACCATCATTGACAATGATAAGCGCAAACATCTTGCCCAGCACCTTGAACACCATGACATCGGTACCAAAGGGATAATCCAATTCGGCTTCGGGAAGAGTCAAAATAAATTCAATGATCTGTTCTTTGTTCATAGCTGATCTCATCATCTGCTAGCGAGCAATACGTCTAGCTATAGGGTGGTCTGGATTGAGCTGTAGCAGATCCCATAAATTTCCGTACAGATCTTCAAAAACAGCCACCGTGCCGTAACCTTGTTCTTTCGGCTCACGGACAAAGTGAATGCCATCAGCCACCATACGGTTGTAGTCACGCCAGAAGTCATCTGTGTTCAGAAACAGAAATACCCGGCCTCCAGTTTGATTACCAATGAAGTCGAGTTGCTCTGGTTTAGAAGCTCGGGCAAGAAGCAAAGTCACACCATTAGAATTCGGCGGCGATACCACCACCCATCGCTTGTCCTGCTCAGGCTGATAGGTGTCTTCGATTAATTCAAATTTCAGCTTGTTGACGTAAAAATCTATCGCCTCGTCGTAGTCTTTTACGACGAGGGCGATATGGACAATACTCTGTTTCACTCTGATTCCTTAATGCGGCGCCAACCTTGCTTAGTTAATAGTAACTTTCATATGCTCGGAAGGGCGATTATCTACAAAATGTGCCCAAACATGATCATATACCTGGCGTTGGCCGGGGAACGGCACCAGCGCTTTGGCTTCTTCAAGACTCACCCAGCGATACTCGGTATGCTCCTCATTCAAGGTCACCGGTTGATTGGGAGGACATAACACAGCAAAGACCGGAATAATCTGCAATACGTTGATATTGGCCTCGAAGAACTGTTCTAAATACTGGGCATTATAGAGTTCAGTTACCGAGATTTGTGTTTCTTCATAAAACTCCCGGAGTATCGCCTGCCACCCCTTTTCCTCCCCTTCGATAGAGCCGGCTACATGGCACCAGTATCCGCCCTTTACCCGCTTCATCAGCAGCATTTTCATCTCGCCATCAATTTCAGATAAAGCAACGCCCGAAACAATAGAGGTATTCACTGGAATTTTTTGGGTTGTCACGTTATGCCGCCTCCATCAAGTGGCAGGAACCATTGGTAAATATGTTGAGAGGGGAAAATTCTGCCAGATAACAGCATGAGATTCTGTGACTTATGAAAAACCCAAGCAAAAAAAGCCCTCACCGAATGGCAAGGGCTGAGTATTATTGACAGGCAATCAGTCTTTCTTTTGACGTTTGCTTTTTGGTACGTAATTCAAAATTGAAATCGGCACCGGCTTTCTAGGCTCGAAACCTTCTACCACACGGCGCTCAATCAAGTGTCCCAGACGACTCTCGATCATACAAAGGTTCTTGAAATTGTCTTTCGATACAAACGAGATTGCCTCACCCGATGCATCCGCACGGCCTGTACGGCCAATTCGGTGAACATATTCATCAGCAGGGAATGGCAAATCGTAGTTAACCACCCGAGAGAGCTCTTCGATATCAATACCACGGGCACCAACGCCAGTCGCAACAAGATATTTGATCTTGCCGGCTTTGAAGTCTTCCAGCAGCTGCTCACGCACCTTTTGGCTACGGCCACTGTGGAACGCTTCTGCAGCAATGTCCCGTTTTTCCAACTGCGATACCAGCTTGGCAGCACCATGCTTGGTTTCGATGAAAATCAACGCCTGATCCCAGTTATTTTCTTTGATCAAATGGCTCAGCAGTGCCGACTTCTGATCTTTATCAACCGTGATCAGCCACTGCTCGATATTTGCTTTTGACGCTTGGTTGGCAGCGATGCTGACCTCATGCGGGTTTTCGACCACGGATTTGGCCAAATCACGGACTTTGTTAGACAGCGTCGCCGAGAACAGCAGGAACTGCAGCTCTTCAGGCAGACGGTCGATGATCTTGTTGATATCATCGATAAAACCCATATCCAGCATGCGGTCAGCTTCGTCGAGGACCAACATTTCCACTTCTTCAAAGTGAACAGCGCGCTTGCCGTACATATCGAGCAGACGACCCGGCGTAGCGACCAATACATCGACACCGTCAATCAAACGCTGCTTCTGCTCTTTCTCATCCACACCGCCATACATAGCCAGCGAAGTCAGGCCAAGGTGCTTGCTGTATAGTGTGATCTTCTCTTCAACTTGAATCGCAAGCTCACGGGTAGGAACAAGGATCAACGCACGAATACGCTTCTTACGTTGTGTTTTACCATGGCTGAGTTTTTCCAGGATTGGCAATACAAAGCCCGCGGTTTTACCTGTACCCGTTTGCGCTGCGGCAATCAGGTTCTTGCCCTGCAAAATGACAGGAATCGCCTTGTTCTGGATCGTTGTTGGCTTGCTGTATCCGAGTTCGCTAACCGCTTTGGTCAATGACTCGCTAAGCCCAAGTTTAGAGAATGGCATGAATCGCCTCTAATTGTACTTTAACTAAATATGGTAGAGCCGCCTCTACATGAAGCGCGGGAGTGTACCACGAATCCCGCCTAGCCTTGCGATTTTTCATAACAAAAAAGCCCACCGAATTATCTGTGGGCTCTGGTAACGATAAACGAGGGTAAGCAAATTACATATAACTCACCCGAGGGTTGCGCTCTTCGCGAAGGGCATTTTTACCAAAGGTTTCTTGGTAGATCTGCATAAAGTCTTCGCGTATCAGCTGTTCAAGGTGCGTGGCCATTTCCGTCGGGCAAAATAGCATGATATGTACCACCTGCTCACCGGTTGCGGTTGTCGTGATATGGACATGCGGATCAGGACCTGGCAAATCAACGCCTGCGTGCTTTTCGATCACCCCGTTATAGCGCCTTGCCACATCAATGAATTCGTCACAGTGTCCTTCGATCTGTTCGATGATCTCTGGCACAATCACATAAAGATTAACGAACTCTTTTACCGTAATATTGAAGCTGTGGTAAACGTAGCGTTTCATAAAATTGAGGTTTTTCACCGGATAGGTAAAAAACATGCTATTTGGCAATGTCGCCGTTTTCCCCGTGAAGTGGTATTGACCGTGATGAAGATCGATCTCCTGGATCACTGTCGCCATCAAATTATGCTCGATCACTTCTCCGCATAACGAACCCACCTCGATCCAATCGCCTATTCTAAACGAACGTGCACTGGCCCGTTGAATTGACCCTGTAAAACAAAGAATGATCTCTTTGGAAGCAACAACTATCGCAACGGCAATGGCGGTAACTGACAAAGCAAACTCGCTAATTTCGGATTGCCACAGCATAAACACCACCACCACCATCAAGGTGAAGGTACCGTTTTTGGTCCGTGACATCCACTTGCGCTGGTGCTCAGAAACAAACGCGACATCCCCGCGAATTTGCTTTAACACTAGCCTTCTGAACATCAGAACCAATGCAATAATAACAACACTTAGCAGTATTTTATGTTCTAGAAAAAAATCAATAATCGGTAACAACTTCTCTGGCATGCGCGCCTCTTTTCACTCCCACACATCATTTTCAGCACCTACGTTGCAGACCTAAATTCCCATAGTTTTAAGATAAAATCCAGATCAAGCCGAGCACTATTGTTTAAAACATTAATAACCCCAAAAACCACCTAGGTTACTGGCAGTTTATTGCCCATAATTTTCTACAGTACAAACACTTGACGATTTCCGTGGCGTAAAAGCAAAAATACGCACGAGACAGCGATCACCTGTCGTATTTCCTGGTTACCAATATCCAAACAGAGCATAACCCCACAATATATAGGGCTGAACGATTTATACTCGGTTGGAAATGTAATTAACACCAGAGCCTATAACTGTTTTAGGAAATAAACAGAATTCTCATCAGATGACTAGTTTTCAAGGCATTTTCATATTTCCTTGCCACGACATCATAAATTTAAATAAAACAAAGGGGTATATTCCCCATACCAATATTTCACTTCCAAGATAGATATACCAACAACCAAAACCGCTTCATTACGGAGGTGAATATCTATGGAAGGATTAACATACCGCCAGGCATCCAGATTCTTGGATATGGCAACGATGGGGACAAAAAAAGGAGAGATCGAGGATTTTCTTAGCCTCGATAACCGCACCAGCTGGATTAACAGCCAACTCACCGAACCCTATGAAAGCCACAAAGAACGCACGCTATATCAGGCCCAGCAGCGAGGCAGTTCCTCAACCACTCAAGAAATGCGGGTTTGTGCATGGTTCGATATCGCATTATGGAAAGGGGCGCAATTGCGCCAGCGCATGGCATTTGCCCTGAGCCAAATCCTAGTGGTGGGAGATCGAGATGCCCAATTGGCCCCTTACCCGACCGAGATGGCTCACTACTACGATATCCTTACCCAATATGCATTCAGTAACTATAAAACCCTGCTGTATCATGTTACCCGCTCACCTATTATGGGTCACTACCTCACCATGGTCGGCAACCTTCCGAAAAGTCGCACCGGGGTTAATCCAGACCAAAACTATGCTCGTGAAATCATGCAGCTGTTTACCATCGGTTTAGAACAACTCAACCTGAATGGCACCCCAAGGCTTGGCGATGATAATCAACCGATTCCCACCTATGACGACAATGATATTGAAAACATGGCACGCGTCTTCACTGGCTGGTTCATGGATGGCAGTAGCATGGAAAAGCCCATGGTTGCCTATGATGATTCCCATGATATGGAAGCAAAAAAAATTCTCGGCGCAGAATTTCCGGCCGGTGTCGGGGCGGAAGCCGAACTGGATCAGGTTCTCGACCTCTTGGTCAACCACCCTAATACCGCACCATTTATCAGTACCCTGCTAATTAAACGATTCGTCACATCCAACCCAAGGCCTGAGTATGTTGAAAGAGTTGCCTCTGTCTTTCGTAACACCGGCGGTAACCTAGGTGAGGTAATTACCGCCATTTTGACCGATGCTGAGGTGCTGAAAGAAAACGATCTACATGTCGCCAAGATGCGCGAACCTATTCTTGCCATGACTTACTTCTATCGTGCTTTAGATGCCAAACCAGGAAGTGGCGGCGTAATTGCGTTCGACGCAATGCTTTACCAAGAAACATTCAATCAGTACCCGCTAGGATCCCCCTCGGTGTTCAATTTCTACTCACCCGATCACCTTCCCAGTGGTGCGCTTGAAGCTAACAACCTGACATCTCCTGAGTTGGAAATCATTGACTGGAACCAAGTGATCAAACTAAGCAACATTGCCTGGAAGGTTGTCCATGATAATGGTTATAAGACCAGCTCCAACAGTAAACAGGAGCTCTATCCGGTTGTCAGTGACTTTACGACAGCAAGTAGTGACTATGCATCACTTTCCGATCTCATCGCTAAACGCTTCTTGCACGGTGACATATCCGCAGATCTCGCCCCTAGATTAGAGGGGCTGTGGAACGCAAAGAGCAGTAATAACAAGCCTTATGCAGTTTCCGCAATGCTGTACTTCGCCTTTATTTCTCCCAGCTTCATGGTTCAGGAGTAAGCCTTATGAATTTATCAAGACGCGATTTTATTAAAACAGCTGCGTTTGCTTCCTCGGCCACAGCTTTACCACTGTCTCTGACTTTACCCACGCAAGCATTGGCAAACGACAACAGTGATTACAAAGCGATAGTCTGCCTATTCTTATTCGGAGGCAATGATTCGTTCAATATGGTGGTCCCCACCTCAGCTGCTAACTACACCAATTATGTCAATGCCCGTCCGGATATCCATCTCAGCACCGCAGAGGTTATAGAAATGCCGGGTTTTACCGATGAGAGCGGACAGGCAATAGCACTTAATGGCAGCATGCCTGAACTTGCTCAATTGATGATGGCCGGTTCAGCAACTACTGTCGTCAATGTGGGTACGCTTCTTGAGCCAACCACAAAAGCCAACCTCGGTGCTGTCAAATCCCCCCCAAATCTAGGCGCCCATAATAAACAGCAACTGGCTTGGCAGCGCAGCTGGAATACGAGCCAATATCATCCATACGGATGGGCTGGCATGATGATGGAGCTACTCGCCTCCGGCTCTGAAGTGGTTTCACCTAAGATGTCCTTCAGTGGCAACGAACTAATGAATAGCCTAACAGGTTCTGATCTGCGTATTAGTGCTGAGGGGCTACGTGCAATGTCACCACTTGCAATTAACTCTATTAATAACAATGTGCAAAAGCTCCTTGATAACAATACCGGCTCACCTTTTGCCAAAAGCTACTTACAGCGTTTTCAGGACGTCATTGACTTTCAGGCCTCACTTAACGATACGTTAGAGCAATTCCCTGAAGACCAGAGCATTCCCGCGAGTTATTTAGGAAAGCAATTAAGAATGGTCAAGCGATTGATACAATCAAGCACTAATCTTAGCCAAGGTCGCCAAGTCTTTTTTGTCTCTATCGGTGGTTTTGACAATCACAGTAACCAACGGGGCAAACACGATGGTATCCTCGCGCAAATTGATGCGGCACTCAGTGCCTTCTATCGTTCACTGGAAGCCGATCAGCTACATGAAAAAGTGACCACTTTTACAATGTCTGATTTTGGCCGGACAATAGAAAATAACAGTAACCGCGGTACCGACCATGGCTGGGGAAGTAACCAAATTATTTTAGGCGGACAAGTTATAGGTGGTAAGGCTTACGGCCAATATCCAGACTTTATTCGTGACGGTGCAAATGCAAATGGCAATAAGTTTATCCCGTCCACCTCGTCTGAACAGATGGCCGCGACAATATGCAAATGGTTCGGCCTGTCCGATAACAGTGTCGACTATATCTTCCCCAGCCTAAACCCAGACAACACCAATGCCTTCCCGAGCCGTTACCTTGGCTTCCTTGGCGAAGTCACTGAACCACCAGCCACTCCGGTCAAATTGGCAATTGCTGGCGTTTCCGCATCAGAAACCCGGGTTGACCACACACCGGAAATGGCAGTAGACGGCGATAGCACGACAAAATGGACGGCAAAAGGTTTGGGTATCACCTTCACCTTGGAACTCACTCAGATGGCTAACTTAAGCGAGATAAAATGGTCTCAGGCCAAAGGGGATGTTCGCCAGTACTTCATCGACATTGCAGTAAGTAGTGACGGTATCAATTACTCACCGCTTTCCAGTGTTGTCACCCCAGGAACAACAACCGGTTTAGTGAGTAATCCGATTAATGCCAGCGAAGTGAAATATATTCAGCTGACGTGTAACGGTAATAATGACCCGGTCAACTCCAGTCTAACGAGCTGGAATAATTTCCAAGAGATAGAAGTGTGGGGTAATTAAATTGGAGTAAAAAGAAAGGGCCATCTGGCCCTTTCCTTATAGAGTAAAATTGAAGATTTTCTCTTGCATTTTATCCAATGTAATTTCGAACCGCTGATTTTCAGGGTTGGCAATAATGATCTCGCTATCATATTGGATAGGATCATCATCGACTGCATTACACGTAAATGCAACGACGTAGTTACCTGCTGGAATATAGCCAAATGCATAGTCACCATCCTGATCAACAGCAGCTGATGCATATGGCAGTACATATTTTCCGACAGGAAGATCACCATTGAAATCTTCATCTAGTGGATCAAAGTTGTCCGCTAATTGATAGTCCCCTAAAACATGTTCAGGGTACAGGTAAACAAAGTTACCGGTGTCATAAGCACAGCCTTCGCCCGCATCAAATAGAGCAAAGTCTACCTTGCCCCACAGCGATGCCGCCTGACGATTGTCGACAATCTTCACCCCATGAGGTTTTAGATTGTAACCATTTTTACCGGCATTACCTCGCTCAACCAGCGACTGGCGCAGGTCAAACTCAATGGTAAAGCCTTGGACAGTATTGTCGTCTTCCGGAGTGACTTCAAAGCCACCCAGTCTCAGTTTATTGCTCGGGATTTTTAGATCATACTCGCCCGATGTGTCATCATCTTTCACCCAGTTCATGTCACCAGGCTTGGTATGGACAATCATTTCCTTATACACACCGGCAGGAAGCGTGTGCTCTGTGATAATCAGTGCCGCATCTGTACCTTGGTAGTCAAGCAAATCGAGTTGCTGGTAGTCATTACCTTCATCGTCGTGATCAACGTCAATGATGTAAGAGTTGCCATTCTCGTGCTTAAGCTCAAGTTTATCAAAAGCCACCACGACTTCAGACATCGAATCAACCGGCGCATCAGACACGCTGAAAGAAACTTTGGCATACTGGGTAGAATCGCCACTGCTGTCGCTTCCGCAAGCTGAAAGCAACGTTGCCACGGCTAGTACGGGTAAGGTTTTATAAATTGTCATAATACTCTCCATTTCTGGTCGCAATTTTATCTCTTACTTATCCAGCGACTCAATAACCAGAAACTTAATTGACAATTTACTGACAAAGTTTTGTTAGCATATCACATAGATACAATAAATTTTTAAATGGTATGGATTAAAAAACCATCATAGAACATCCAACCTAACATACATATTAGTTTGATAATACATACACTTTGAGAGGGTATAAGCTAAAATGTTTTCGATATAGGTATCTTAATAAAGGCTTCAGGTAACACACCTGCACGAATATTCACTTGTATAGCTGGGTATAATAATTTAGGTACATTCAATTGTTTATCTCGCTCAGAACGAAACTGGACGAATTCATTTTCTGATGTCTCGCCAGTTATATGAATATTGTTTAATTTACTCTCACCAACAGTAGTTTGATATTCCAGCTCCCGCCCCCCAGGCTGGTAATCGTGACACACCCACAGCCGGGTCGAATCCGGCAATGCATAAATTCGTTGAATACTGCCAAACAGCTGTTTCGCATCGCCGCCGGGGAAATCACAACGCGCTGAGCCAAAATCAGGCATGAATAAGGTGTCGCCAATAAACGCATTTTGGTTAACCAGATAGGTGACACTGTCACTGGTATGGCCCGGTGTTTCAACAACAGTCACCGTCAGCATACCGATGGAAAACTCTTCTTTATCCTGAAAATAGTGATCAAAATACTGATGTCTAAGTGCACCAGCGGTCTGATTTGTTCCCCCCATCGCAAAGACAGGCGCAAAATAGGCTTGTACATCTTCAACATGCTGGCCTACCCCGATTTTTCCACCCAACTTTGATTTGATATAGCTGGCAGCGGTTAAATGATCGGCATGAGCGTGGGTTTCCAATACCCAATCGAGGCTGAGTTGGTTGCGTCTGATATAGGCAATGATTTCGTCGGCGAACTCTGTACTCACAACACCAGAAGATAAATCGAAGTCTAACGCGCTATCAATCACTGCGCAGTGGCCGCCTGCCATATCGTAAACCACGTAACTCAGTGTTGATGTCGGACTATGAAAAAAAGCCTCTATGGAAGCTGTCATTGCCTACCTCCCAACCTACCTAACACATGAAAAGCATGTCTGTATACCTAGTCACTATATTGTCTATTTTAGCTAGGTTTTAGCACAGTCGGTTTCATACGCATATCAACCAAGTAATGATTGCCTTCCATAAACTGGGGGATTACTGTAATAACCAATTAAAACCAACTGCCTGCTACCTGACCCCAAAAACCGATGAATAAAATCTACCAGCCGCTTTTTGATAACAATAACCCGCCCGCTGACGTATTTTTCGGTCACGAGGTGTTCTTACCCAACACGACAACGCCAAGCCACAGCCACCCATGGGGACAGCTACAGATCATCAACGGCGGGATTTTGGAGCTGAAGGCAGAAGACAAACGCTTCCTGTCACCTTCGCAGTATGCTGTTTGGGTACCCGCAGGTATCAAGCATGAAAGCTTTATGCGTCGAAGCCTGAACTATTGCTCGATGAACATTACTCATCCTTTAGCGTCACCACTTCCCAACTACCCATGCCTACTTGAAGTCAGCCCAATAATGGAAGCTATCATCAACGATTTGAAGGCGAGACGATTAACCGTGGCAGAATCTGAGCAAGACAAAAGGTTGATCCGTGTTTTGCTTGATCAGGTTTACCAAGCCAAAGAGCACGAGCAGTTTTTACCAACCAGCAACGATAAGCTGCTTAAACCTATCCTCAATGAACTTGAGCGCAATCCTATGTCGGAAAAAACATTAAAGGACTGGGCACAGATACTCCACACTACAGAAAGAACCCTAGCCCGGCACTGCCAGGATAAACTCGGAATGAGCTTTACCGAGTGGCGGCAACGACGCAAATTCCTCTATTCATTACATTTACTGCGCAAAGGTTCTTCGGTGAAAGAGGTGGCATTAACCTTGGGCTATCATCAAGCATCGCCATTTATTACCCTGTTCAAGCGCCATGCCCAATGCACTCCCGAACAATACCGCCAGCGCTTCTTTGCCAACTCGGAATAAACTGCTGACGGCACGACATAAGCCAATTATCGTTTGAAAGATCCCAGGCCTCTCAACGGTCTGTATCTCCGTAGCGCTTTGGGGAAAATCTGATGAAGCAATTCATCATTCTCTTTGTATACGGACTTATCTTCACTTCGCCGTTAAGCATGTTCGGATGAACGCTTAACGGCTTTAACTATCACTAGTTCGTTTGAACCGACACATACAAAACCATACCCAGCCCTACTTGATACTTACCTTAAGGCCTGAATCAAAACAGGACCTAATAGTCATCAATGCTTATAAAAACACCAAACTCAGTTGCATATCACAAAAACAAAAAACAAGTCAGAGTTTTACTTTGATTATTGCCAGCAAAATTAGACAATAAAACCACAAAAACACCAATTAGCTAGGTTATACAACTATGATTGACATGATTTTTCCTGCATTGTTCTTATCCACAGTAATCGGCTTTAGCCTATGGGGCTGGACACAAGTCATCCGTGTCGTTTTCCGTTTCTAATTTGTTAGCCTTCAATACATTGCTCAACAAATAACTATAACGATAAACAAACAAGCCAGTATTCGTGCTGGCTTTACTTTCTTCTCTCGACACTCGCTACCCGGCCAAGACTCAACTCAGGCGGCATTGATACCTGCTTATTAAATGCTTAGACGTGATTCCATAGCGCTTTGACTTATAGCCTGCCCCACCAACCATTTAAGATCATGACACGTCAGTGTGAGCAGCATGTCATCAAACATGATACCTATGAAGATGGTGCGCTTATCCTAAACATGACTAATATAATTTAAAATTATCAAAACAATAATTAATGATAATTTATTATTTAGCCTTACCCTCGCTATAGTAGCCTCATCAAAGAAGGTTAAATACCAGTCATTCTCGACTCATTTGCTCAGCGTCACTACAGAAGGGTACGATATGAAATTCCTCCATACTATGATCCGTGTTTCCGATCTCGAAACGTCCATCACGTTTTACACCAAGGTGTTGGGCATGCAGGTTCTCGACCGTTTCGAAAACACAGAATATCGCTACTCGCTTGTGTTCGTTGGCTATGACAAAAATGGCCCAACTATCGAGCTGACCTATAACTGGGACACCGACTCTTACGAGCTCGGCACCGGCTTTGGACATCTCGCTTTAGGGGTTGATGACATTTACCAAACTTGCGATCAGATCAAAGCCGCTGGCGGTAACGTGACCCGTGAGCCCGGGCCGATGCTTGGTGGCACAACGCACATTGCCTTTGTTAAAGATCCCGATGGCTACGCTATCGAACTCATCCAGACAAGCAAATAAGCACAGGTTGGAGTATAACCGATGAAAGACGCACTATTTCAGCCAATGCGCCTTGGCAAAGCATCACTGAAAAACCGTATCGTCATGCCACCAATGACCCGCTCAAGGGCCACCCAACCGGGTAACATTGCGAACGACATGATGGCGACTTACTACGCCCAGCGTGCCGATGCCGGCCTGATTGTCGCCGAAGGTACCCAAATATCCGAAATGGGCCAAGGCTATGCGTGGACACCGGGTATCTATACACAAGAACAGATAGCTGGCTGGAAAAAAGTGACCGATGCGGTTCACGCTAAAGGCGGTGTTATCTATGCCCAACTCTGGCATGTGGGCCGTGTTACCCACCCTGCCAATATTGGCGGTCAGCAGCCAATTTCGTCTTCAGCGCTAAAAGCTGAGAATGTGAAAGTATTTATCGACGACGGAAACAATGCCCCTGGTTTTGTCGACGTGGTAGAACCACGCGAGATGACCAAAGACGATATCAGGCATGTTATCGGTGAGTACCGCCAAGCTGCGCTAAATGCCATTGAGGCGGGTTTTGACGGAATTGAGCTGCACGCAGCCAACGGTTACCTGGTAAACCAATTTATCGACTCTGAGGCGAACAACCGCACAGATGAATACGGTGGCTCTATCGAAAACCGCTTGCGCTTTCTCGCTGAAGTTGTGGAGACCATGACCAATGCCATCGGTGCAGAGCGTGTTGGTGTTCGCCTTGCACCCTTTACCTCACTCAACGGTACTGTTGATAAGAGCCCGGTGGAAACTTATACCGCAGCTGCTGCCCTTTTGAACAAACTGAATGTGGTATACCTTCACATTGCAGAAGTTGACTGGGATGACGCACCGGACACACCACCAGCATTTAAGCAAGCGATCCGCGAGGCATACAAGGGAACGATCATCTATGCCGGACGTTACAATGCAGAAAATGGGGCCAAGGCGATCGCTAAAGGTATTGCCGACATGATTGGCTTTGGCCGACCATTTATTGCCAACCCTGATCTACCAAGCCGTATCATGAATGACTACCCGCTTGCTCCGCACGATCCGGAAACGTTATTCGGTGGTGCGGAAAAAGGGTTGCTTGACTACCCTGAATATCAAACACGGTAATCCAGCCACCGAACGCTCCGAGACATTAAAGCCCTGCTCTAAGAGCAGGGCTTTGTCATATCGGCCTCAATATCTTATGGACTGGCTAGGATTCTACCTCTGCCAGCAAATGCTGCCATTCATCATGCTTGTTCATGTAATGAACAACATAGCTACATTGCGGGATAATTTTATAACCTTCTTGTGCAATAGTCTCCAGCACCGCTTCCAGCATGGTACCGGCATAGCCTTGCCCTCTTAGGGCTTCAGGCACCGATGAGTGATCGACAGTGAGGACATTACCCGAGATCTGGTAACTGACTTTGGCTTGGTAGCCATCGACCAGATCAACAAAATAGGTTTGGTTTTCCTTGTCGTGAATAACATTGTGATTGATGGCCATATCCTTTCCCACAGTTAGTATCCGCTATATTTAGGTAACACCACCAATATTAACTGAATCAACCTGACAGATAAACAGCCAGTAAGTTTTGTCGTCTAACCGGTAAATCCCTGCATATTCAACCTAACCGAGCCATTGGACTCATGCAATGGCACGGTCAATAAACAACACATCGCTAAAAATGATAATTAGCAATAATAACAACTTGCTGACTATTATCTATATCGACACCCTCTTCATCAAAGTCTTGGTGTATATATCGATAAGTAAGATCTGTACTCCAGTCTTTATTGATATGGTAAGTTGTTCCGACCTGCACCCCCCTTATAAAGTCAACGGATGTCTCACTAGCAATATCGTTATATCCGACACCTAATAAAAAACCGCCATTCAAAGAGACCTTATTAGTTAAATCATAGAGATAATCATATGATGCAAAAAACAGGCTTTGTTTGAACTTATCCTTGTAACTGTAGGTTGCCGTTACCCTATGCTCAGAGTTTATGGTCAACCCCGCATTCAGTTGAACGACTGCATCTTCGCCATTAGTTGCCCTTCCTCCATCTAGTTTGTCATCTTGGTAGCCAACGCCACCGCCGACAAAATAATCCGTATCCGCTCTTGACTGGGATGAATAAAAAACCATAAGAGAAATCGTAATGATACTGAGATACGGCATGAATACCTTTAACTTTAGTAGCTTGGCACTTTTAAGATTGGACATTGTCTTTACCTGCACCTAACCAACAATAAATTCAGGTGTAACTGACTTTACTTCTATTAAGGTCTTAAGGAGTTATTGAGTGTATTGTTATGCAGCGACACATTGACAAGATACGCCGGGAAGCTTTCAAATAACGCTTCAACTATGCCGTCAAAAGTAGGCAATTATTTCAAAAGATTAGCCAACCATTTTCGAAACAACTTTCTCATTTTTAAGAAAAACGGCTGCCTTTGGCAAAAGCTTGCCGATTCAAATACGACTTAATTTAGAAGCCAAAGAAAAACCACATTTTCTTTCTGTTATAGATATTCTTTTACTGTCATTATTCTCAACTAATTTTTATCGAATAACTTATAACTCTCAGCAAAACCTATGCAAGAGTTAGTTTTCCTCCAGGAAAAGATGACTCTTTCGGTACGCTCTTGGGCTCTGATTGAACTTCTGTTTAAAGCACTTCGAAAAGTAGTTGCTATCAGCAAAGCCGCACTGCTCTGCAACTCCCTGGATGGAGCTGTTACGCTCATCGCACAGTAGTTTTGTCGCGTAATGAAGCTGGACCTCCCTGAGATAGTGATTCGGTGAAGTATCAAGAAACTGCCGGAACAAGCGCTCCAATTGCCGCTTACTAATGAAGGCCGCTTTAGCAATCAGCTCACTACTCACCTCTGCGTCATTAAAATGTTGCTCGATAAACACCAGAGCCCGACTTAGTGCCAAAGTGGTCTGCGGTAGTTCTTGGCTTTGATCTTGGTACATCCGAGCAAGCGCAATCACCAGTTGCTGCATCAAACTGGTCAGCATGACTTCAAAGCCTGGCAAAGCAGCATGGTATTCATTTTTCAGTGCGGCAAGTAAGCGCTCTATTTCAGGCAACTGTTGTCTGTCGAGGGTGAGCTTCGCCTGGTATTCCGTGGTTTGCCGAGCGATTGGCTCGACTTTGAACATCGCCTGGTAGCCGGACAATTGGCGCATTGATGGGCTCTCGAAGAACGGCGTTTGAGGATCAAACATCAAGTTTATGATCTTGAGCTTGTCCACATCTCTGAATCCATGTTCGATGTCACCATTGATCACAAACACATCCCCTTTGTTGAGCGGATATTCGTGCTGAGCGACCGTGTGCTTGCCGCTGCCACTCACCACCAGAAACAACTCGGAGAAGTCATGTTTATGGACGGCAAAGTCACAGTGATGATGGCCATCTACATAGGCAAATTTAAGGTGTCCGTGCTTCTGATGTGATTTGAGCTGATAGGTAATGCTCATGTCGCGATATTCCTTTTCACTGTCGCCATATTGGTAGAATGGCGCACCAAGCCAGCATACTATTTCTCGGTGGCAAAACGAATATCTATCCATGTATTTTTGCTGTTTTGCAGTACCGGCGACATTACAAGCCACATTTGGCCTCTACTACGAAACAAACAGTTGTGTGATTGTGTATGAACCAAAAACAAATTAGCCAAGCGCAGAAAAAGCTCGTCCCAGTTAGCCGCCAAGCCGCCGCGGAAGGCATCGTATTATTGAAAAATGAAGATGCAGTACTGCCATTGAAGACCCACGATATTGTGTCTCTGTTCGGGCGCTGCCAGATCGACACATACCGCAGCGGTACCGGCTCTGGCGGAGCCGTCAATGTTCCTTACGCGGTCAATGCATTGGAAGGCCTGCGTGCCAATAGCAACATTCGCCTGAATGAAGACTTGGCGGCGATCTATCAAGACTGGATTGCCCAGCACCCCTTCGATGACGGTGGCGGCGGCTGGGCTGCAGAGCCCTGGTTCCAACAAGAGATGCCACTGACTGACGAGTTGGTAGCAAAAGCCGCTGCACAATCCAGCAAGGCAATGGTATTTATTGGCCGTACCGCAGGTGAGGATCAAGATAACGCCGATGAGCCGGGCAGCTATCGTTTAACCGAGCAAGAGCTCGACATGATCGCCAAGGTGAACCGCCATTTCACCGATGTCATTGTAGTGATGAACGTGACCAACATCATGGACATGGCATGGCTGAATACGGTGGAACATCACCAGTCCATCAAGGGCGTACTGTATAGCTGGGCGGCTGGCATGGAAGGCGGCCACGGCCTTGCCGATGTCGTATCCGGCAAGCAGTCACCCAGCGGCCGACTAACCGACTCCATCGCCTACCACTTGGCTGATTACCCATCATCAGCCCACTTCGGGCGTAAAGACCGAAACCTCTATGTTGAAGACATCTATGTCGGCTACCGCTACTTTGAAACCTTCAACCCGGAAGCGGTACAGTTTGAATTCGGCGCCGGGTTGTCCTACACCCAGTTCGAACGCCAGTTGGTCGACTTTTCTACCCAAGGAAATGGACCTGACGCCGTTCTTCATTTTGATATCCGAGTGACAAACGTAGGCAATCACTTCGCCAGCAAGGAAGTGGCCCAGCTTTACGTCGAAGCACCACAAGGCGAGCTGGGTAAACCCGCCCGAGTACTTGCGGGCTTTACCAAAACGCCGACCATCCAGCCAGGGGCTAGTGAGCTGGTTCGAATTTCAGTGCCAGTGGCATCATTGGCCAGCTATGACGACAGTGGTGCAACAGATCACCGCAATTGCTACGTACTCGAGCCCGGAACGTACCAGTTTTACTTGGGTGCCAGTGTTCGCCAGGCCGAGTCCATTGCCGCGACCTTACAACTCGATGCTTTGCTGGTTGTAGAAACGCTAACTGAAGCATGTGCGCCAACCCACACCTTCGAGCGTATCAAGCCAGCGCAAAAAAATGACCGGGGCATTTACCAAGTCTGCCATGAAGTGGTGCCTTTGCGCACAGCATGCTTGGCTGAGCGTATTCAGGCCAACATGCCGCCGTCATTCGAAGTGACAGGCAACCAAGACATCAGCTTATTGGACGTGAAACAAGGTAGAGCCAGCCTTGAGGCGTTTGTTGCCCAAATGACACCCGAGCAATTGGCAACCATCGTACGCGGTGAAGGCATGTGCAGCCCAAAAGTCACACCGGGCACAGCTGCGGCATTTGGCGGGGTCAGTGACAGCTTGTTCGAGCTAGGCATCCCCGTGGCAGCGGCTGCAGACGGGCCGTCAGGCATTCGCATGGACAGTGGCCACAAAGCGACACAGGTACCAATTGGAACCCTGCTTGGCTGCACCTGGAACGCAGCACTCAACGAGGAGCTATTTTACCTGATCGGCCAAGAGCTACGGGCCAATCATATCGACACCTTGCTTGGCCCGGGTATCAATATCCATCGCCATCCATTAAACGGCCGCAACTTCGAATACTTCTCTGAAGATCCGTTTATGACTGGCGTGATGGCGGCGGCACAGACCCGAGGCCTGAGCAACGCGGGTGTCTCCGGTACGATCAAGCACTTCGCGGCTAACGATCAGGAAACCGCGCGGGTCGATGTCGACAGCATCATGTCCGAGCGTGCTATGCGCGAAGTACACATCAAGCCCTTTGAAATGGCGGTGAAACAAGGCAATGCCTCGACCATCATGACCTCTTACAACCCGGTCAACGGGCACTGGGCGGCATCCAACTATGATCTCAACACGACGATTCTGCGTGGCGAATGGGGCTTTCAAGGTATTGTGATGACAGACTGGTGGGCGAAAATGAACGACCCGATCGCAGCCGGTGAAGAAAGCAAAACCTTTACCTCGTTCATGCTCCGGGCGCAAAACGATCTCTACATGGTGGTCGACAATGACGGTGCCGAAAGCAATGCTATGGGCGATGACACCCTAGAAACGCTTGAAAAAGGCACACTAACCTTGGGCGAACTGCAGCGAAGCGCAATGAATATCTGCCGCTTTATCATGGCAGCACCGGTGATGGAACGCCCGCTAACCGCCTACGAGCCAATCAAAGCCTTCGCGGCACTGCCGCAAGCACCAGGGGGAGAGACGCATCCCATAGAGGAAAGTATTAAGCTAGGTACTAAGCTCAACACATCCGTGGTGATTGAAGTGAGCGAAGCCGGCATTTACCAATTCAACGGAGTCATGAACTATGAGCGAGATGCGCTGGCACAGTCATCGTGCAGCCTGCTCCTTAATGACGAGTTCAGTATGACCTTGCCACTGCACGGGACAGATGGGGAATCCGTAACTGTTGAAGGGCTCAAGGTAAAGCTACAGCCGGGCTTCTACTACCTGGATATTAATTTCGTCAAACCCGGCCTAGAGCTGGAGGAAATCGTTATTCTCAGAAACTAGTACTGTTCGAGTAAACGAATAGGGTAATTCAAAGAGCGCAAAATCGAGTAGGAGGAGGCCTCACGGCCTCCGTCCTCTCACACCACCGTACAAGCGTGGGTCGCATACGGCGGTTCCGAATATATTTTCAGTGACTCATACCCATCTCTCAATGAGTACATGCCCA
>NZ_PYME01000049.1:0-25434 GCF_003025515.1 Photobacterium gaetbulicola
AATTATCTTTTAAATCATGTTGCTATCAAGCACCACAATATGAATATGGTGCCTCGAGGCGGAATCGAACCACCGACACGAGGATTTTCAATCCTCTGCTCTACCGACTGAGCTATCGAGGCAACGGAGCGCTATTAAACGGTTTTTCGTTCTTTTCGTCAACCATTTTTTTGAGAAAAGTTTCATTGCTGCACTTGGTTGCCTGCTTTTTGTCCAGAAATGCTAATTGTGGCTATTTCCTTGTCACTGGGTGAGGTTTTTCCCTTGGTTGAACTCTTTTTGGAATGCGGTAACTTTTTCTAAATATCGCCGGGCCTCGGCATTGCGGTGCTTGTTGGTTAGTGCCCAGTAAACTTGGTTTGGCTGCAAACTGTTCAAATCATTCATCGCCCGCTTGCGGTCGGTACTGTGGAAGGTATTGAGTACGCCTCCGGTACCACCGTTGTAGGCGGAAATCATACTGTAGTGCAGTGACAGGGGATCTCGGACATCCTTCAGGTAACGGGTGCGCAAGATGTAGAAGTATGCGGTGCCGGTATCAATATTTCTTGCTGGGTCAAACAGATACTCGGGGCTCGGTATGCCCGGCTTGTTTTTGACCAGCTTGAACACATCGGCGCCGGCGGTCTTCGGTACAACTTGCATCAGGCCATAGGCGTTGGCATGGCTGACGGCATAGGGGTTGAAGCTGCTTTCCGTTTTGATGATGGCGTAGATCAAATCTTCGGCAATCCCGTAGCGGCGGGAAGCATCGCGGACAATTTCGGCGTACTTGTAGCTACGCTGGTTGGCGTGATCAGCCACCATGGGGATCTCAACATAGTAAACTTGGTGGAAGCGCTCCGAGCGCTTTTTAAGCTTGCCGTTGATCAAGTAGTCGGCAAAGCGGTTGGCACGCCATGACCACTCGATAGGCTTGCCTTCGTTATCAAGCACCTGACCATACAGGAACGGCTTGCCGCTCAGTTCAATGGCAGAGTCTGAATAGAGGTCCACGCCGCCCGGGTTATCCGGGGTCAGCAGGGTGGTGGTGATGGCTTCTTTGAGGTGCTTGGTCGGCTCAGTTTTCGCCACGGTTTCGACAATCACGACACCACGCTCGAAATCGACATGGGCGCGGCTTCGGTAGCCATCAGTGTACTTTACATACTGGCGTTTGCTGGCCACCAGTGAGTCGTTGTCCCCCCAATAGCGTTTTACCTGGCCGTTGAACGAGTTCATCAGCCTGTCGAGCGCGGCAGTATCCTGGGTGAACTGGCCGGGCAGCGGGGCGAGGTTATTGGCAAAACGGTTGGTGGTGGTGTAGTCGACATTGTAGAGTTGTTCGATAAACTCCCGGCTACAGCCGCTCAATAGGAGCAGGGACAAAAACAGCGCGTGTAATTTCATAGTTCCCAAAATATGAAAAAGGCACCGTTTGCCCAGTTTTCTAACCAGTTACAAAAGATGCCTGAATGAATGACTAAGGTGCTTCCCTTGAATTAAACGACCAAGCAAAGGGGAAGCATTAGCAGAATTATTCGCTCGGCGGTGTGTAACCGTCGATGATTACGTCCTGGCCTTCGAACAAGAATTTCACCATTTCAGTCTCCAGCAGCTTGCGGTGTTCCGGATCCATCATGTTCAGTTTTTTCTCGTTGATCAGCATAGTCTGCTTGCCTTGCCATTCTGCCCACGCTTCTTTCGAGATGTTGTCGAAAATGCGTTTGCCCAGTTCACCCGGGTATAGTTGGAAATCAAGACCTTCAGCGTCTTTCTTAAGACGGGCACAAAATACTGTACGGCTCATCGGGGAGCTCCTTCGTTATAACGTTGATTCGGTAGCTGGCTATAGTTATACCATGCTTAAATACCCAAGTAACTTCCCGTTGCGGTTAACTTGAAGTCACAGGGTGATACACCCAGTTTCCTTAGGGATATGTTTCTATCTATTCAGCTCGTAGCGCAGGCTCTCGAGGATCTGCTGTACCGGTGCAGCTAGGCCGATCTCTGCCGGCTGGTTGAGGTTATACCATTGGCCGTTGCCGGCTTCGCCGATGCAATCTGGTTGCTGTGACAGGCTCAGTTTGACCGGAACAATATCCAGATGGTAGTGACTGAAGGTATGGCGGAAGCCGATCAACGGTTCCTGCTCAAGGATGATTGCCTGCTGGCCGAGTCGCTGTTCAATCACCGGGGTAAGATCTGCCTGATCCTGCTGCGGGAAGCACCACAAGCCGCCCCAGATCCCCGCCGGCGGGCGTTTTTCCAGCCAGACGTATTCACCGTACTGGAAGATCGCAAACCAAGCCTGTTTTTCCGGCAGGGTTTTCTTGGGCTTTTTGCCCGGGAAGTCGGTTTGGCGGCCCTGTGCTTTGGCTTCGCACTGCCCGGCGACCGGGCACAGTTCGCATTTGGGCTTGCTGCGGGTACAGATCATCGCCCCCATGTCCATCATCGCCTGGTTGTAGCGCTCTACGCCTGCAGCCGGGGTGTTGGCCTCGGCAATGTCCCACAGTTTGTTTTCGACCGGTTTTTTCCCCGGCCAGCCTTCGACCGCATAGCAGCGGGCCAAGGTCCGTTTTACATTGCCATCAAGGATAGGGTGGTGTTGCTTGAGCGACAGTGACAGGACGGCACCTGCTGTCGAGCGACCGACGCCCGGCAAGGCGATGACCTGTTCGATATCGGTCGGGAACTCGCCGCCATGGTGGTCGACAATATGTTTGGCGGCTTTGTGTAGGTTGCGGGCACGGGCGTAATAGCCTAGGCCGGTCCACAGGTGCAGCACCTCGTCCTGCTCGGCGGCGGCGAGATCGGCCACGGTGGGGAAGCGCGCGATAAAGCGCTCGAAGTAGGGGATCACCGTGGCGACTTGGGTTTGCTGCAGCATGATTTCCGACAGCCAGACCTTGTAGGGGGTCTTTTGCTGCTGCCATGGCAGGGTTTTCCGGCCAAATTTGTCATACCACGCTAAAATGGCATCAGAGAAGGTATTGGTCACAGTTTCAAGCTCACTTTACTGACAGCCGTCTTCGCCTGTCTTATTTTTGGCCCTGATTGCACCACAAAGTTAGGGGCGTCGCAATCGATAGACTTGCACTTGTGCTGTAACTTTGGATAATGCCGTTCCGTTTCTTTTTTGTTTGGATAGTAAGCATGAGCGAAGTTTCAAAGAAGTCAGGTGAGGTTACCCTGAACGAATTTACCGAAGACGGCAAACTGGTACGCAAGGTACGAAGCTTTGTTCGTCGTGAAGGTCGTTTGACCAAGGGCCAGGAAGCGGCCATGGAAAATAACTGGCCAGCAATGGGTATCGACTTCGCTCAGCAGATGCTGGACTGGAAAGAAGTGTTCAACAACGAAAACCCGGTAACGCTGGAAATCGGCTTTGGTATGGGTGCCTCGTTGGTTGAGATGGCCAAAAATGCGCCGGAGAAGAACTTCATCGGTATCGAAGTACACAGCCCAGGTGTCGGCGCTTGTTTGATGGGCGCAGAAGAAGCGGGCCTGACTAACCTGCGCGTCATGTGTCACGACGGTGTGGAAGTGTTCGAGCACATGATCCCGGACGGCAGCCTTGACTGTGTTCAGCTATTCTTCCCTGACCCATGGCACAAGGCTCGCCACCACAAGCGTCGTATCGTTCAGCCAGCCTTTGCAGAGATGCTGCGCAAGAAGCTGAAAATCGGTGGTATCTTCCACATGGCGACCGACTGGGAAAACTATGCCGAGCATATGGTCGAAGTGATGGATGCCGCTCCGGGCTACCGCAACACGGCGACCGAAGGTCCTTATATCCCGCGTCCAGAGGATCGTCCGCTGACCAAGTTCGAAGCTCGTGGTCACCGTTTGGGCCACGGTGTATGGGACATGAAATACGAGCGCACTGAATAAGTTTTCAGGCGTATTGAGGCAAGATATTGCCAAGCACCGATAGGTGCACCAGTTGTTCGATAAAAGCCAACCTCGGGTTGGCTTTTTTATCCTTGGAGATAAGTAATGAAACCAACAGAGCAGTTGCTAAATGATATTTTAGATGAAGTCAGACCGCTGATCGGTAAAGGAAAGGTGGCTGATTATATCCCGGCATTGGCGGAGGTTCCGGCCAACAAGCTGGGGATTGCTGTGTGTTATAACGATGGTGAAATTATCCAGGCTGGCGATAGCGAGGAAGGCTTCTCGATCCAGTCGATCTCCAAGGCACTGAGCCTGACGCTGGCGATGACCCTGTACCAGCCGGAAGAGATCTGGCAGCGAGTAGGCAAGGAGCCATCGGGCCATGCGTTCAACTCGATGATCCAGCTCGAGCTGGAGAACGGTATTCCGCGCAATCCATTTATCAATGCCGGTGCCCTGGTGGTCTCCGATCTGCTGCACAGCCGTCTGTCGGCCCCGCAGTACCGGATGCTGGAGCTGGTGCGTAAGCTCGCCCAAAACCCGCATATCTGCTATGACAAGGTCGTTGCTGCTTCCGAGATGCAGCACAGTGACCGCAATGCTTCGATTGCCTACCTGATGCGCTCGTTCGGTAACTTCGACAACGAAGTGATGCCGGTACTGACCAATTACTTCAGCTATTGCGCGCTGAAGATGAGCTGTGTTGATTTGGCTAAGACTTTCAGCTACTTGGCAAATAAAGGGCTTCCTTTGGGCGCAAAAAAAACAATTATCACCCAAACTCAGTGTAAGCAAATGAATGCACTGTTGGCGACCTGTGGCTTGTATGACGGTGCTGGAGAATTTGCCTATCGGGTTGGTATGCCGGGCAAGTCCGGGGTCGGCGGTGGGATCATTGCTATCGTTCCGGGTGAGATGACCATTGCGGTATGGTCGCCAGAGCTGGATCCTTCTGGAAACTCACTGGCTGGCACCGCCGCCCTTGAATTGCTGGCCGAGCGGATCGGCCGTTCAATCTTTTAACGGGGTAACAGGGACTTAACCTTGGTCTACCCCGATGATGGGGAAAGGCTTATGTTGTTGCGTTTTTGTGGGTTCAAAATAGCCGTTGTCGGGTTCGCCTTGTCATTTGGCGTGCAGGCCAATGAAGCGCCGGTGTGCCAGCTGGAGTGGCACAATAACCTCAGTATGCAGGATGGCGCTCTCAACCTGGAGTTGGAGGGCGAGAGTTTCCAGATCAAACCCAGTGGCCAGCTCTATTTCGGAGTCCACAAGGTGAGGCTCAGTGACGATCAGTCGGCTCTGCTGGCAGACTACCATCGTCTGATGGTCGATGATCTACCGTATACCCTGTCGCATTCGCAGCTGATCGATCAGGAGCTGTGCGATCGGGTGGCGATGCGCCAAGCCAAGGAAAGCGAGATCCAATCCTTAATTCCCGCCCTCAAGCGCTGGCAGAGCGTAACGCTCGATTGAGTTGCGCTATATACAATTCAACAGGACAAGATTTCAAAGACGCAGCGAAGACATCCTTGTCGCTCTAACCCTGGAACGCCAGCCCGGGTTGTGCATGGCGGGTAAGCTTTGAAATCTTATCCTATTAAATTGCCACAGCTTTATTTGCAAAAGTAATCCGAGATATAACTAATCTGAGGTAGCCCTATTCATTC
Organism: Photobacterium gaetbulicola; assembly: GCF_003025515.1. Taxonomy (NCBI): domain Bacteria; kingdom Pseudomonadati; phylum Pseudomonadota; class Gammaproteobacteria; order Vibrionales; family Vibrionaceae; genus Photobacterium; species Photobacterium gaetbulicola. Next base: position 5,550 of record NZ_PYME01000049.1, read on the forward strand.
TCTTCGTCGACAAATGCTGCCAGCAGGTCGTTGAGGAACAGTTTGCCGTGCTCGGTGATCTGCCATTGATCGCCTTTGTCTTCGAGGTAATTTTGCTCAAGCGCCCAGTTGATTGGCCCTTCAATGCTGGATAGCGGTAGGCCGGTACGCTCGACATAATCGTGTTTCGGACAAGCCTCAAGCAGGCGGAATCGGTTCATGAAGAACTCGAACGGGCGCTCGCTGGCCGGTACCTGAATTTCCTGATCAAGATACGGTTTGGCTGGGTTGAGGTAGCCGCGTGGATGCTTGACCTTGACGGTGCGGGTAATGGTACCGTCAGCAAAACTCAGCTTGCCGTGGGCACCACAACCGATGCCGAGGTAGTCTCCGAAACGCCAGTAGTTCAGGTTATGGCGGCACTGGCGGCCCGGTTTGCTGTAACCGGAGATCTCGTATTGGACGTAACCTGCTTGAGCCAGCATTTGATGGCCCTGTTCGAAGATCTCCCACAGATCGTCGTCATCCGGCAGTACGGGTGGCTTGGAGTAGAACAGGGTATTGGGCTCGATAGTGAGCTGGTACCATGACAGGTGCGGTGGCTCCAGGGCTATCGCTTGTTTTAGATCAGACAGGGCATCGTCGATGCTCTGATCCGGCAGGCCATGCATCAGGTCGATATTGAAGCTGTCGAGTCCGGCTTCTTGGGCCAGCCCCGCGGCAGTGATCGCCTCGCGGCTGCCATGGATGCGGCCGAGGCGCTGGAGTTTGTCGTCCTGGAAGCTCTGGATGCCGATCGAAATGCGGTTGACGCCAACTTCGCGGTAGGCATTAAAGCGGCCGGCCTCGACGGTGCCCGGATTGGCTTCCATGGTGATTTCAATATCGTCGCTGAACGGGATCCGCAGTTTGACGGCTTCGAGCAAGCGGCCGATCTCCGGGGCGGAGATCAGGCTCGGGGTACCACCACCGATGAAGATGGAATGCAGCGCTCGGCCCTGGCTCGCCAAATCGTATTTGGCCAAGTCGGTATCGAGATCGTCGATAAGCGCATCTATGTAGTCGAGCTCGGGGATATCGGCTTTCAGCGCATGGGAGTTGAAGTCGCAGTAAGGGCACTTCTGGACACACCATGGGATGTGGATATACAGGCTCAGTGGCGGTGGTACTAGCATGACTTATGCTTCCTTCAGGGCAGCAAACAGCTTGGCAAGGGCCTTGCCGCGGTGTGACAGTTGTTTCTTGCGGGCCGGCTCAAGCTCGGCAGAAGAGCACTGATCTTCAGGGACCCAGAAAACCGGATCGTAGCCAAACCCGTTTTCACCATGGGCCTCGGTCAGGATCTTGCCTTCCCAGCTGCCGTGGCAAACGATCGGGGTCGGATCGTTCTCGTGGCGCATCATCACCAGCACGCAATGGAAACGGGCAGTACGCTGCTCTTCCGCAACACCTTCCATCTCTTTTAGCAGCTTCTGCAGGTTTTCTTCATCAGATGCATCTTCGCCGGCAAAACGGGCGGAGTAGATCCCCGGTGCGCCTTTGAGGTAATCCACTTCAAGGCCCGAATCATCAGCAATTGCAGGTAGGCCGGTTTCCTTGGCGGCGTGACGGGCTTTGATAATGGCGTTTTCGATGAAAGTGGTACCGGTCTCGGCTACCGAAGAAACGTTGTAATCGCTCTGGGCGACCACATCGAAACCAAAATCGGCCAGTAGGCTAGCCATTTCTTTTACTTTGCCCTGGTTACCAGTGGCCAGTACTAATTTGCTCATCACAGTTCCTCGCAATAAAGAGGGCGCTATCTTATCTCACTGCCGGGAAAATAAAAGGGGAGCGCGAGGCTCCCCTGTCATTGCTGTCGCTAAATGCGGAGATATGCTTTGATCAGTCGACATAAAAAGTCTGGTCAAACTCAATATTGCCGCGGGTGCCATTGTGGGAGACATCAATGGAAAAGCTAAAGCGCTCTTCATTGGCATGTTTGATTTCAGCGATGTAATAAATGGCTGTCCCTTCTCTGACCTCACGGAAGGAAAGGTTTTTAATGGTACCGAGCAGGTTCTTGGCCTGGCCATTGAGTACCGCGGTCACCGCCGGTTTGTCCGGCTGGGCTTTGTCCAAGACAGTAACATTGATAACGGCCGAATAGCGGCTGCGCTGGATTTTGTAAGTACTGGCCACGTCCGGGGTCAGGAAGGTCGACGGAAAACTGGAATAGTGGACTTCCAAATTACCAATATTCTTGAACTGCTCGGCCTGAACCGCAAAGCTGGTGCTCAGGCTGGCGACAAGCAGGGCAAACAGGCTAAATAGACGAGTCATTTTATTATCCTTCTATACGCACTGGGTGAGGGATTATCCCTTTACCGATAGTGGTATTGCTTAGTTCCATTATAGTTGTGACCATTGAGTCATGAAAAAGACCCTGATGAAAAACAGCCCGGCGTCATAGTGGCGCCGGGCTGGTTATGGCTGTCGGTTACAGCAGAGCCTGGATCGGCTCGGGTATTGCCTTGGGAGCGGTGATACGCACTTGTTTGTGGCGTCCCAGCTCTCCTTTTTCGATATCAACCTGGCCCTTGGCGACCTTGAACTGTTTGGACAGGTACTTGGTCAAGTGGGCGTTGGCTTTGCCATCTACCGGCGGGGCGGTGATCGCGACTTTGACTTCATCGCCATGCAGGCCAACCAGTTGGTCGCGGCTGGCCTTGGACTGGATATAGAGCCGCAGGATCAAATCGTCACCGTCGAGGTAGGCAGCCTGTTGGCTCATAGTTGGTACCAGATTGGACCCACGAAATCACCGATCAGGAAGTTGGCGAACTGCAGGCCGATAAACAGTACCAATACACTCAGATCCAAGCCGCCCATTGCCGGAATAATACGGCGGATTGGGGCTGTCATCGGCTCGGTTAGCTGGTGCATCACGTATTCGACCGGGCTGCGGCCCTGGCTGACCCAGCTTAGGATCGCACGAAGCAGCAGTACCCAGAACAGCAGGCCGCCAGCAGCTTTAAGCAGCGACAGGGCACCAATCCAGAAGTATTCCGGAGTGAACATGAAGCCACCACCCAACACCAGCTGCAAGATAACAAATTTACCCATGCTCAGGACGTAGGCGAACAGCAGCGTTGCTACATCCAGTGAACCGATGGACGGGATAAGGCGGCGCAGTGGGCCAACCACCGGCTGGGTTGCCTTGACGATAAACTGTGAAAACGGATTGTAGAAATCGGCACGCGCCCACTGGAGCCAGATGCGCAGCAGCACGACCATAATGTAGAGATCAAATAGGGTACTGACTAGAAAACCAATTGAGTTCATATACTAACCTTAAAATAATTTTTCCATTTCTTCAGCGCGGGAAACGGCAGCACGCATTGCTTTTGCTACGGTATCACTAAGTTGGCACTCGTTGAAAGTGCGGATTGCCTCGGCGGTCGTGCCACCTTTTGATGTCACCTGGGCTCGCAGGGTGGCCAAGTCGGTATCCGGATTGGCCACTACCATTTCCGCCGCACCGAGCGCCGACTGCTGCACCAGCTTACGGGCTTGCTCAGTGCTAAAGCCTTGTTTGATAGCTTCTTCCTGCATCGCTTCCATGAACAGGAAGAAATAGGCAGGGGCACTGCCTGCCGCTGCAATAATACTGTTTATGCCTGACTCTTGCTCGACCCAGCATACCTCGCCGACAGCCTGCATTAAGCTTTCAGCAAATTGGCGGTCGTTAGGGTTAAGAGCGCTGGATGCATAAAGGCCGCTCATGCCCTTGCCGATCAGCGATGGGGTATTGGGCATCACGCGCACCAGGTTCAAGTTGGTGGCCAGCATCTCATTCAATCGCTCGGCACCGATCCCGGCGGCAATGGAAATCACCAGTTTGCCGGAGAAGTCGAGGATCTGCAGCGGGCGGCAGACTTCTTCCATCAGTTGAGGCTTCACCGCCAGGACAATGACATCGGCATCCGAGGCGGCGCTCAGGTTATTGTCGGTGGTGTGAATTCCGTAATCACGGGCCAGCGGCTCTCGACGGGCTGGGCTTGGTGCTGTAGCGGTGATTTTGTCTGGCGCATAGCCGCTGGCCACAAGGCCGGCGATGATAGAGCGGGCCATGTTACCGGCACCAATGAAGGCAATCGAGCGTTGTTCCATGTTACATCCTCTGTGTTTTCAAGGCCGGGAGGGACAGAGACGTCCTTCCTAGACGTTAAAAGTATGAGGCCATTATATACCCAAGCAGCGCCGGGGTGCTGGGTATAATTCGGCTTACTGTTTGGTTGAATAATCGCGGGCACCAAAAATCGCGGTACCGATCCGGACGATGGTACTGCCAGCGGCGACGGCGGCATCGAGATCACCGCTCATCCCCATCGATAGGGTATCAAGCTGTGGGTGCTTGGCCTTGAGCTTGTTCATCGCCTCGGAAAGGCTGGAGAACGCTGCCAGCTGGCTGTCATAGTCATTGGCCTTTTGCGGAATAGACATCAGGCCGCGCAATACCAGGTTTGGCATCATTGCCACTTCGTCGGCCAGGGCGGCAACGTCGTCGAAAGCCAATCCCGATTTGGAGTCTTCTCCGCTGGTGTTGACCTGAAGCAGGACATTGAGCGGGGGCATGTCGGCAGGGCGCTGCTCGCTCAGGCGGCGGGCTATCTTGGCGCGATCTACCGAGTGGACCCAGTCAAAGTGCTCGGCAATCGGGCGGGTTTTGTTGGACTGGATAGGGCCGATGAAATGCCAGCTTAATGCTGGAGCGGCACCTTGCTGGGCAAAGTACTGGATCTTCTCGACGCCTTCTTGAACATAGTTTTCGCCGAAAGCGCGATGGCCTGCGGCAATCGCTTCTTCGATGGCGGCGATAGGCTTGGTCTTGCTTACCGCAAGCAGTTGCACTGTTTCGGCATCTCTACCGCATTTTTCTGCAGCCAGGCCGATCTGGTTGATGACCTGTTCAATATTTTGCTTGATACTATTCATAATTGATTCTGTGGGGAAAATTTATGGATATCACCGAACTACTGGACTTTAGTGTAAAGCATAACGCCTCTGATCTGCACCTTTCTGCAGGTGTTCCGCCAATGATCCGTGTTGATGGTGATGTGCGCAAGCTGAGCTTGCCGGCTCTTGAACACGGTGAAGTGCACCGTCTGGTATTCGATATAATGAATGACGCCCAGCGGCGGGAGTTCGAAGAGCGACTGGAAGTCGACTTTTCGTTCGAGTTGCCTGATGTCGGCCGCTTCCGTGTCAATGCCTTCAAGCAGGCGCGCGGCAGCGCGGCGGTATTTAGGACCATCCCGGTCAATATTCCAACCCTGGAGTCATTGGGGGTGCCTGATGTGTTCTATCAGATAGCCCAGTGCCAACGCGGCCTGGTGCTGGTGACCGGGGCTACGGGATCGGGTAAGTCCACCACCATTGCCGCGCTGGTGGATCACATCAACGAGAATTTCAACCGCCATATCCTGACCATCGAAGATCCGGTGGAGTTTGTCCATACCGGCAAGCGCTGCCTGATCAACCAGCGGGAGGTCCACCGCGATACCCATAGCTTCCATAATGCCCTGCGCTCTTCGTTACGTGAAGATCCGGATGTGATTGTGGTTGGTGAGCTGCGTGACCGCGAAACAATCAGCTTGGCACTGACGGCAGCAGAAACCGGGCATTTGGTGCTGGGTACCCTGCATACCAGCTCGGCGGCCAAGACCGTTGATAGGGTTATCGATGTATTTCCGGGCAACGACAAGGCGATGGTGCGCTCGATGTTGTCGGAGTCGCTCCGCGCCGTGGTCTCGCAGAACCTGCTCAAGTGCACCAGTGGCGGCCGTATTGCGGCCCACGAGGTGATGATGGCAACCCCGGCGATCCGCAACCTGATCCGCGAAGATAAGGTGGCCCAGATGTTCTCGATGATCCAGACCGGCTCGGCGATGGGGATGCAGACCATGGAGCAGAGCGTCAAGATGCTGGTAGCCCAAGGGCTGGTTGATGCCGAAGAAGGCCGCCGGGTGGTTGATTCTGGCTTGTCGCAATTTTAGTGGGGAATAATAGCAATGACTTTGCAACACGCTCTCAACGAAATGGTCAGCCGCAAGGCGTCGGATCTCTACATTACTGTCGACTCTCCTTGCCTGCTGCGCATTGATGGCAACCTCCATCCGCTCGGCGAGACGCTTGATCTGCAGGCGGTCGAGCAGATGGTTAGCGAAGCGATGGACACCGGGCTGGAAGCGGAGTACCGCGCCAGCAAGGAAGCCAATTTTGCCCTGGTGAGGGGGGAGTATCGCTTCCGGATCAGTGCGTTCTGGCAGCGGGAGCTGCCGGGAATGGTGATCCGCCGCATTGAAACCGAGATCCCGGATATCTTCTCGCTCAATCTGCCGATGGACATGCAGAAGATGGCGCTGGCCAAACGCGGGCTGGTGCTGGTGGTGGGGGCGACCGGTTCGGGTAAGTCGACCTCAATGGCGGCGATGACCGGATACCGCAACGCCAATCGTAGCGGCCATATCCTGACTGTCGAAGATCCGATTGAGTTTGTCCACAAGCACAACAAGTGTATCGTCACCCAGCGCGAAGTGGGGCTGGATACCGAAAGCTACGAAGTTGCGCTGAAGAACTCCCTGCGCCAGGCGCCGGATATGATCCTGATCGGCGAGATCCGCACGCCCGAGACCATGGAGTATGCGATGAACTTCGCCGAGACCGGCCACCTGTGCATGGCCACGCTGCACGCCAACAATGCCAATCAGGCGCTGGAGCGGATCCTTCATCTGGTCCCGAAAGAGCGGCGCGAGCAGTTCCTGTTCGATCTGTCGCTGAACCTCAAGTGCATTCTGGCCCAGCAGTTGATCCCCGATGCCCACGGTGTCGGTAGGCATGGCGCCTTTGAGCTGTTGATCAACACCCCGCGGGTGGCCGATCTGATCCGCCGTGGTGAGCTGCATGAAATCAAAGAGGCAATGGCCAAGTCGAACGAGTCGGGCATGATGACCTTCGACCAGTCGCTCTATGAGCTCTACAGCGCCGGTAAGATCACCGAGCAAGATGCCTTGCACCATGCCGACTCGGCCAATGATCTGCGCCTGATGATCAAAGTCGGCAGCAAGAGCCAGCTTAGCAACAGTTCGCTGTCTGGAGTGACGGTAGATATGGGGTAGATCAACCGATCTGCCAGCGGTAAACCAAAAGCATTAGGGTTGCTATGATCCTAATGCTTTTTTTGTTGATCGTTTTTTCTAAGGTATTGAAATTAAACAGAATGAAAAATAGCAGGGATATAAGTGTACAGCGATATGAGCTTTTGGGTTTAAATAGTCCAAAAGCTGTACAAGCTGATCGCCCCTTGAGCTTTGTGGGCCAGATAGCGGCAATGATTCATGATCTTGGTCGGTGATCGCTTTGGGCTGTAAATATAGGAAAAAGCTGTACAGGTGAGAAGGGGAAGAGCGTGGTGGAAAAGCCTAGGTTCTAGGTTCTAGGAGCTAGAACCCAGGCTCTGGTTTTTTTACCCGTACTGCTGCTCGAACCAGCTCTCGAGGATAACCACGGCGGACTGCGAGTCGATATTGCCTTTGCTGAGGTTGCGGTAGCCGCCACGCTCGAACAGTTCGGTGCGGGCTTCGGCGGTGCTGAGACGCTCGTCATGCAGCTCCACCTGGCAGCCGAAGCGGCCGTGGAGGCGGTTGGCAAACTTCTTGGCTCTAGGGGTGATGGCCTCAAGCTCGCCACCCTGCATATCAAGCGGCAGGCCGACAACCACCAAGTCAGGCTGCCATTCTTCGAGGATTTTCTCTATGTCATCCCAGTTAGGGATCCCATCTCGCGCCCTCAGGGCGGCTAGCGGGTTGGCGGTGCCGGTCAGCTCTTGGCCGATGGCGACACCGATACTTTTCGTACCGTAATCAAAAGCGAGTACGCTGCGAGATTGACTCATGCGTGTCCTTGTTCTGTAGAGAGGTGGGCGGCACTGATGCCCAGTTGGGCAATGGCCTTGTTCCAGCGTTCGTTGACCGGGGTGTTGAACACCACGTCGGCATTGGCTTCTGTCGTCAGCCAGACATTTTCAATCAGCTCTTGCTCGAGTTGTCCGGCATCCCAGCCGGCGTAGCCGAGGGCGACGAGAAAGTTATCTGGTGATTCACTGGTACCGAGCAGCGAAAGGATATCCTTGGAGGTGGTGATCGAGACTTCGTCGGTGACGTCGATACTCGAGCTCAAGCGGCCAACTCGGTTATGCAAGACAAAACCGCGATCGGCAGACACCGGCCCGCCGTTGAACACCGGTTGTTCAAGGCTAGCGGGATCTCTGACGGGCAAATCGCGTTCAATCTCAATTTGATCGAGCATATTGCCTACCGAAATTTCAATCGGCAAGTTAATGACAATGCCCATAGCCCCTTCGTCGTTGTGTTCGCAAATGTAGACGACACTCCCTTTGAAATTCGGATCTTGCATGCTGGGCATGGCTACCAGAAAGTGGTTAGTCAAGTTCATGGGAAGATACCTACAACCGATCGACTTACTTACAGTATGCCGACTAATTAACAGAATTGGTATTAAAGGGAGAGGATTTTAACTATTCATGCAGCCTAACCAAATCCACTACGGGGAATAGATCAGGCTGCATTGAATTAGCGCATTATGCGTTGATACGGCGCTCGATGGCATCCATCAGCTTGCCGGTGATAGAAATATCAAACGCAGCTTCGATTTCGCGGATACAGGTTGGGCTGGTGACATTGATTTCAGTCAGCTTGTCGCCGATCACATCAAGTCCCACGAAGATCAGGCCTTTCTCCTTCAGTACCGGAGCGACTGTTTCTGCGATCTTGCGGTCGGTTTCGCTGATAGGGCGGGCTTCGCCGCGGCCGCCAGCGGCCAGGTTGCCACGGGTTTCCCCTTTGGCCGGAATTCGTGCCAGGCAGTAAGGCATCGGCTCGCCGTCCACCACCAGGATGCGCTTGTCACCGTTGCTGATATCTGGCACGAAAGTCTGTGCCATGCAGAAGTTCTGGCCGTGGTTGGTCAGGGTTTCGATGATCACCGAGACGTTCGGATCGCCCTTCATGACACGGAAGATCGACGAGCCGCCCATGCCGTCAAGCGGCTTGAGGATCACATCGCCGTGCTTTTGGTGGAACGCTCTGATCTTGTCGGCACTGCGGGTAACCACGGTAGTTGGGGTCAGATCAGGGAACCAAGCCGTGAACAGTTTCTCGTTGCAGTCTCGCAAGCTTTCTGGCTTGTTGACGATCAGCGCGCCTTCATCTTCGGCACGCTCGAGGATGTAAGTGGCATAAATATATTCGGTGTCGAAAGGCGGATCTTTACGCATCAACACGGCGTCTAGATCGGACAGCGCGATCTCCTGCTCGTTATGGAACTCGAACCAGCCGGTAGGATCTTCTTTCAGGCTAACGACACGGGTACGGGCCATGGCTTTGCCTTGTTCCAGTGACAGGTCGTTCATTTCCATGTAGTGGATTTCCCAACCACGGCGCTGGGCTTCCAGCATCATGGCAAAGCTGGAGTCTTTTTTGATGTTGATAGACTCGATAGGGTCCATCACGATACCCAGTTTGATCATTGCTTTCTCCTAATTTATTCCCTTGGGTGAGCGTTAGCCTAGATCGCCGAAGCGGACTTGCAGGGCTGTGATTGCTGTCATCGCGGCAGTCTCGGTACGGAGAACACGCGGGCCAAGCAGGATTTCGTCGAATTTGTACTGTTCGGTCATGCTGATCTCTTCAGCAGATAGGCCCCCCTCCGGACCAATCAGCAGCCGGACCTTGCTGACAGGTGCCGGCAGGGTGTTGATCGAGTAGTTGGCACGCGGGTGCAGGTTGAGCTTGAGGCCATCGTATTGCTCGGCGCACCAATCTTCCAGTTTCATGATCGGGCGAATTTCTGGCACCGTGTTACGGCCGCATTGCTCGCAGGCGCTGATGGCGATCTTCTGCCACTGCTGCAGTTTCTTCTCGAAACGCTCAGCATTGAGCTTTACTCCACAGCGTTCGGAAATCAGTGGCGTAATGGTGTTAACGCCAAGCTCAACCGATTTCTGGATGGTAAATTCCATCTTCTCACCACGAGAAACCACCTGGCCTAGGTGGATATCCAATGGGGATTCGACACTGTTTTCATTACGTGCCTGGATCTCCACTTCCACATTTTTCTTGCTGGCATTGGTGATCACTGCCGGGAACTCAGCATTGCTGCCGTCAAAAAGCAGGACTTCCTGGCCAGCCTGCATGCGCATAACACGGCCGACATGGTTGGCGGCCTCTTCGCTGAGCATAATGGTTCCAGAGCTTGGCAATAACTCCGGGTGGTAAATTCGTGGGATTCTCATGGCTATCTCGTAACCCGTTGGTTGTCATCTGGCTGCATTATATCAACTCTCCAGCTGATTGCAGGCGGTTGGTAATTAGATGGACGCTGGATAGACGAAAAACAAGGGCAAGAGGGAAATTTAGCCGCGAGTCGATAATCGCCCTTGCTGCTGGAAGGTCAGGGTATCCCCGCATTGGCGACAGCGGTAATGGGCTTGGCCGCGTTGGACTTTATTGTGACGGCGAACCGTCATGTGATGTTCGCTGCACTGGCAGCGGTAGAGAAAAGTCTGGCCCTGTACCGAGCTGACATCAAAGCTGTGGGTGGTGCGCGGCGTAACGCCGAACACTTCCTGCATGATAACCTGCCATTCCCTGCCATGCGGGCGAACCTTGCCAAACAGTTTGAACACCACCAGGTGGGCCACTTCGTGCGGTACCACTTCATTGAGGAAGGCCTCTGGGTTCTCTTTTAGCAGTACCGGATTGAAGCGTACCTCCCAGCCTTGTAATCGGGCACTGCCGGCAATCTTGCCGCGCTGGGTAAAGCGGACTTCGGGCATCGAGAGCCGTTTATTGAGGCGCCGGTTGGCCTGGGCAATACATTGCTTAACGCGATCAATCACTTGGTATTGCAAAGTGGTCATGTTCTTTCCAAGGCAGGATGGTGGAGCTGGGGAGTATAGGTGGAAGAGCGGCGGGAGGGAAGAGCGGCCCTAGGCACGGGGTTCTAGGAAAAGCGAAAACGAGGTCCTTGGAAGAGCTTGACATCGATTAGCTAGTAGAAACGCTTTTGGACCCAGGACCCAACTTTTAAAAACAAAAAAGGAAGCCGAAGCTTCCTTTTTGCAACCAGACTGTATCTGACAAACTTAGGCGCTTACTTGATGTTAGCGAAGTCGCGTAGGATGTCAGCTTTGTCAGTTTTTTCCCAAGGGAACTCTTCACGACCGAAGTGACCGTATGCCGCAGTCTTCTTGTACATTGGCTTAAGCAGATCAAGCATTTCGATCAGGCCGTATGGGCGTAGGTCGAAGTGCTGGCGTACTGCTTCTACGATGATGTCGTGAGAAACTTTTTCAGTACCGAATGTTTCGATCATGATAGATGTTGGATCAGCAACACCGATTGCGTAAGAAAGCTGGATTTCACAACGGTCAGCCATGCCAGCCGCGATGATGTTCTTCGCTACGTAGCGTGCTGCGTAGGCTGCAGAGCGGTCAACTTTCGATGGATCTTTACCAGAGAATGCACCGCCACCGTGACGAGCTGCGCCGCCGTAGGTATCAACGATGATCTTACGACCAGTCAGACCACAGTCACCCATTGGGCCACCGATAACGAAACGGCCGGTTGGGTTGATGAAGTACTTGGTGTCTTTGTTCAGCCACTCAGCAGGCAGTACTGGCTTGATGATTTCTTCCATTACTGCTTCTTGCAGTACTGGTAGCTCAATGCTGTCGCAGTGCTGGGTAGAAAGTACTACCGCATCGATACCAACGATTTTGCCTTGGTCGTAGGCAAACGTCACCTGGCTTTTCGCATCTGGACGAAGCCAAGGCAGGGCACCGTTCTTACGGACTTTTGCTTGGCGCTCTACCAGGCGGTGAGCGTATGTCACAGGCGCTGGCATCAGTACGTCAGTTTCGTTGGTCGCGTAACCGAACATGATACCCTGGTCACCAGCACCCAGCTCGCGTGGGTCTTCACGGTCAACACCCTGGTTGATGTCTGGAGACTGCTTACCGATTGCGCTTAGTACCGCACAAGAGTTAGCGTCGAAGCCCATGTCAGAGTGTACATAACCGATTTCACGGACGGTTTCGCGAGTTAGCTCTTCGATATCAACCCAAGCAGAGGTCGTGATTTCACCACCAACCATTACCATACCGGTTTTTACGTAAGTCTCACACGCAACACGTGCTTTCGGATCTTGCTCTAAGATCGCATCCAATACTGCATCTGAAATCTGATCAGCAATTTTATCTGGATGACCTTCTGATACTGACTCAGAAGTAAACAGGTGCTTCGACATGAGCGCTCCCATAAATATATGTGTTAGTTGATGTTGTCGGGCTCTTAAACCATGTTTGATGGTCACATACTTGCATACGGTTATACGTTTGTATGTATAGAGCTACCTCCGTCTAGACGGCTATAATACCTTTTGCTGGGTGAAAATCAACATTGTAAAAAGTAGGGTCACTCGCAAAAAAGTAAGGCAAACGTTTACCCCGTAACGCTTTTATTACAGCGAGTTGGCACCGTTTTCGGTTCATGATCTTGATATAGAACTTATTTTTCGAAGGAAATCGTTTGCAGTTATGGCCCAGTCTTTGCGACAATACCCGCCCGCCGAACTGCGGCTAGCCTGAACCAACGACGGTAAAGGTAGCCCAATATTCAACGTCTACGAATTTCTGGAGCAGACATGTCTTCTCGTAAAGATCTTGCTAATGCAATCCGTGCCCTAAGCATGGACGGTGTTCAACAAGCTAACTCTGGCCACCCGGGTGCACCTATGGGTATGGCTGATATCGCTGAAGTACTGTGGCGTGGCCACATGAACCACAACCCACAGAATCCTGAGTGGGCTGATCGCGACCGTTTCATCCTGTCGAACGGCCATGGTTCAATGCTGATTTACTCTCTGCTTCACCTGACCGGTTACGATCTGTCTATCGACGATCTGAAAAACTTCCGCCAGCTACACTCGAAAACACCGGGTCACCCAGAATACGGTTACGCACCGGGTGTTGAAACAACGACTGGTCCTCTAGGCCAGGGCATCACTAACGGTGTGGGCATGGCGATGGCAGAAAAAGCCCTTGCTGCTCAGTTCAACCGTGACGGCCACGACATCGTCGACCACTATACTTACGTGTTCATGGGTGACGGCTGCCTGATGGAAGGTATCTCTCATGAAGCGTGCTCGCTTGCGGGCACTCTAGGCCTTGGCAAGCTAATCGCGTTCTGGGATGACAACGGCATCTCAATCGACGGTGAAGTTGAAGGCTGGTTCTCTGACGATACACCTAAGCGTTTCGAAGCCTACGGCTGGCACGTTATTCCAGCAGTAGACGGCCACGATGCAGACGCTATCAACGCGGCTATCGAAGCGGCTAAAGCCGATCCGCGTCCGACGCTGATCTGTACCAAGACGATCATCGGTTTCGGTTCACCAAACAAAGCCGGCTCGCATGACTGTCACGGTGCGCCACTAGGCCACGATGAAATCGCCGCGGCACGCGAGTTCCTAGGTTGGAACCACGGTCCATTTGAAATCCCAGCAGACATCGCTGCCCAGTGGGATGCGAAAGATGCGGGTGCTGCCAAAGAAGCGGCTTGGAACGAGAAGTTCGAAGCCTACGCAGCGGCTTACCCTGAACTAGCTGCAGAATACAAGCGCCGCGTAAACGGTGAACTTCCTGCACAGTGGGAAGAAAAAGCGAACGCTATCATCGCTGATCTGCAAGCTAACCCAGCGAACATCGCATCTCGTAAAGCTTCACAGAACGCGCTCGAAGCGTTTGGTCAGATGCTACCTGAGTTCATGGGCGGCTCTGCTGACCTGGCTCCTTCCAACCTGACTATGTGGTCTGGTTCTAAGTCGCTAGAAGCGAGCGACTTCTCTGGTAACTACATCCACTACGGTGTACGTGAGTTCGGCATGACTGCAATCATGAACGGCATCGCGCTACACGGTGGTTTCGTACCATACGGTGCAACGTTCCTAATGTTCATGGAATACGCGCGTAACGCAATGCGTATGGCAGCACTGATGAAAGTGCAGAACATCCAGGTTTACACTCACGACTCTATCGGTCTGGGTGAAGATGGCCCGACTCACCAGCCGGTTGAGCAGATGGCATCTCTGCGCCTAACACCTAACATGAGCACATGGCGTCCATGTGACCAGGTTGAGTCTGCCGTAGCATGGAAACTGGCTATCGAGCGCAAAGACGGTCCAACGTCTCTGATCTTCTCGCGCCAGAACCTAGCACAGCAGGAGCGCAGCGAAGCGCAGGTTGCTGACATCGCTAAGGGTGCTTACATCCTGAAAGACTGCGCAGGCAAGCCAGAGCTTATCCTTATCGCCACCGGCTCTGAAGTAGAGCTAGCGGTAGAAGCGGCTGCACAGCTAACTGCAGAAGGTAAGCAAGTACGCGTTGTTTCAATGCCATCAACCGATGCATTCGACAAGCAAGACGCGGCATACCGTGAAGCAGTGCTGCCATCAGACGTGACTGCTCGTGTTGCTATCGAAGCCGGTATTGCCGACTTCTGGTACAAGTACGTGGGCTTCAACGGCCGTATCATCGGCATGAACACCTTCGGCGAATCAGCACCTGCAGGTGAGCTATTCAAGATGTTTGGTTTCACCACCGAAAACGTGGTAAACACAGCGAAAGAATTGCTGGCATAAGCCTAGCCTGAACTAAACCGCTTGGCGCGTTGCGCAAGGCGATTTATTTCGAAGGATGAAAAAAAGACCCCGTAATGGGGTCTTTTTTTATATGAAATGCGATCCCTGTCACGCCATAAATTGCTGGTAAAGACCAGCATAAATGCAGGGTTTTTAATCTAAGATTATGAAATATTGGCTTTTTACTGTCTTGGGTGATTCGGCTCACATTTATGGTGATTATCAGCAAGGCTTGTTATACACTAACGCGGCTTATTAATTTTGTAGCACGGATATGACACTAAAAGTCGCAATTAATGGATTTGGCCGTATTGGTCGCAGTGTGCTTCGCGCACTCTACGAGAGCGGTAAAGATCAGCACATCGACGTCGTGGCGGTCAACGAACTGGCTGAGCCGGAAGCTATGGCTCATCTGCTGCAGTATGACACCAGCCATGGACGTTTCTTCAAGCCTGTCAGCCATGACCAGGAGCACTTGTTTATTGCTCACGAGAATGGCGAGAAGGACAGTATCCGTATTCTCCACCAAAGCGAGATCCACTTGCTGCCCTGGAAGGACCTCGACATCGACATTGTCCTGGACTGTACCGGCATCTTTGGCAGCCGTGCCGACGGCGAAGCCCATATCAACGCGGGCGCCAAGAAAGTGTTGTTTTCCCACCCTGCTGCAAATGATATCGACAATACCATTATCTATGGTGTGAACCATGACTCGCTCAAGCCTGAGCATCACATCGTCTCTAACGGCTCTTGCACCACCAACTGTATTGTCCCTGTTATCAAGCTGCTGGATGACGCCTTCGGTATCGAATCCGGCACCATTACCACGATTCACTCGGCGATGAATGACCAGCAGGTCATCGATGCTTACCACAGCGATTTGCGCCGAACCCGAGCTGCCAGCCAGTCGATTATTCCCGTTGATACTAAACTTCATCTGGGTATTGGTCGTATCTTTCCGAAATTTTCTGACAAATTCGAAGCCATCTCTGTGCGCGTGCCGACAATTAACGTCACCGCGATGGATTTAAGTGTCACTGTAAAAACAAATGTGAAAGTTAATGACGTAAATCAATCACTGGCCGAGGCGTCTCGTTGTACATTAGATGGCATAGTGGATTACACAGAAGCGCCACTTGTCTCAATAGACTTCAATCACGATCCCCATAGCGCGATTGTCGACGGCACCCAGACCCGAGTGAGTAACCAGCACCTTATCAAGCTGTTGGTCTGGTGTGATAATGAATGGGGATTTGCCAACCGGATGCTGGATACCGCTTTGGCAATGCAGGCTGCCGACTAGGCTGCCGAGCAATAGCTGTAAGAATTATTGGGCCTGGCAGTGACGCTGGGCCGACAAAAAACTTTGACTTTAAATTAATCAATGTTGAGAGGACAAACCATGTCTGTAATCAAGATGACTGATCTGGAACTAGCAGGTAAACGCGTATTCATCCGTGCGGACCTAAACGTACCAGTAAAAGACGGTAAAGTAACTTCTGATGCGCGTATCCTTGCATCTCTGCCAACTATCAAGCACTGCCTAGAAGCTGGCGCAAAAGTGATGGTTACTTCTCACCTAGGTCGTCCAACTGAAGGCGAGTACGCGGAAGAGTTCTCTCTACAGCCTGTTGTTAACTACCTAAACGATGCACTAGATTGCGAAGTTAAGCTAGCAAAAGACTACCTAGACGGTCTTGAGCTGAACGCTGGCGAGCTAGTGGTTCTTGAAAACGTTCGCTTCAACAAAGGCGAGAAGAAGAACGAAGAAGAGCTTTCTAAGAAATACGCGGCACTATGTGACGTATTCGTAATGGACGCATTCGGTACGGCTCACCGTGCACAGGCATCTACTCACGGTGTAGGTATGCACGCGCCTGTAGCTTGTGCGGGTCCTCTTCTAGCTAACGAGCTAGACGCACTAGGCAAAGCAATGGACAAGCCAGCTCGTCCAATGGTTGCGATTGTTGGTGGTTCTAAAGTTTCAACTAAGCTAACTGTTCTTGAGTCGCTATCTAAAGTTGCTGACCAGCTAGTAGTGGGTGGCGGTATCGCTAACACCTTCATCGCGGCTGCTGGCCACAATGTTGGTAAGTCTCTATACGAAGCAGACCTAGTTGATACAGCTAAGAAGCTAATGGACGAGTGTGCAATCCCAGTTGCCACTGACGTAGCGTGTGCAAAAGCATTCGACGAGAATGCAGAAGCTGAAATCAAGCACGTTTCTGAAGTTCAGGACGACGACATGATCTTCGACCTAGGTCCAGAATCAACGGCTGCTCTAGCTGAAATCCTTAAGAACGCTAAGACTATCCTATGGAACGGCCCAGTAGGTGTATTCGAGTTCAAGAACTTCGAGGCAGGTACTGAAGGCATCTCTCGCGCGATCGCTGACTCAGAAGGTTTCTCTGTAGCGGGCGGCGGTGACACCCTAGCGGCTATCGACAAGTTCGGTATCAAGGCTGACGTTTCTTACATCTCTACAGGTGGCGGTGCGTTCCTTGAGTTCGTTGAAGGTAAAGTACTTCCAGCGGTTGCAATGCTAGAAGAGCGTGCTAAAGCTTAAGTAATTCGAGGGCGGGAGCTCTGAACAGCGCTTCCGCACTTAATTGTTTGTGAATAAGGTCATGTTTTTGTAGAATATGGGCGCTTCGCAAACGATTGCACAGATTTATATTTATATAAGACAACAAGGCAAATAGGACTATTGTTATGTCTAAGATCTTCGATTTCGTAAAACCTGGTGTTATTTCTGGCGACGACGTACAGAAAGTATTTGAAGTAGCGAAAGAAAACAAATTCGCTCTTCCAGCGGTTAACGTTGTTAACACTGACTCTGTAAACTCTGTACTAGAAGCTGCTGCTAAAGTTAAAGCACCAGTTGTTGTTCAGTTCTCTAACGGCGGTGCTGCATTCTTCGCTGGTAAAGGCCTGAAACTAGAAGGTCAAGAAGCTCAGATCATGGGTGCTGTTGCTGGTGCGAAATACGTACACGCTGTAGCTGAAGCTTACGGTGTACCAGTTATCCTTCACACTGACCACGCTGCTAAGAAACTTCTTCCATGGATCGACGGTCTACTAGACGCAGGTGAAGAGTTCTTCGCGCAAACTGGTAAGCCTCTATTCTCTTCTCACATGATCGACCTGTCTGAAGAGTCTCTAGAAGAGAACATCGAAATCTCTGGTAAGTACCTAGAGCGCATGGCTAAGATGGGTATGACTCTTGAGATCGAACTAGGTTGTACTGGTGGTGAAGAAGACGGCGTTGACAACACTGATATGGATCAGTCTGAGCTGTACACTTCTCCAGAAGACGTTGCTTACGCTTACGAGAAACTAAACGCTATCAGCCCTCGTTTCACTATCGCTGCCTCTTTCGGTAACGTACACGGTGTATACAAGCCAGGTAACGTTGTTCTAACTCCAACTATCCTACGTGACTCTCAGGCATACTGTGCAGAGAAATTCGGTATCGCACCAAACGCGCTGAACTTCGTATTCCACGGTGGTTCTGGTTCTTCTCAGGAAGAAATCGAAGAGTCAATCGGTTACGGTGTTATCAAAATGAACATCGATACTGATACTCAGTGGGCGACTTGGGACGGTATCCGTCAGTACGAAGCGGCTAACCGTGACTACCTACAGGGCCAGATCGGTAACCCAACTGGCGAAGACGCGCCAAACAAGAAGTACTACGATCCACGCGTATGGCTACGTGCTGGTCAGACTTCAATGGTTGCTCGTCTTGAGCAGGCATTCAAAGATCTTAACGCTATCGACGTACTATAAGTTACGTTTAGCTTTAAGCTTTGTGAAAAAACCCGCTTCGGCGGGTTTTTTTATGCCTATAGCTATTTGTGATACGCAGTAATTTTTTGTTGGCGTTTTTTAGGCCGAGGAGTATCATCCTGCGCGAAAAAGGGCTTCTAAAGATCCCTCAAAAGAATAAATCGCTGTTATAGTAGTGATTGCATAAGTAAATTAAGCCTATGACTATTTGTGCTCCCGTGGCTTTTTGGGCGGGAAAGGAAATAACATTTGCAGGATGAGAAAGGTATGAGTGAGAGTAGTGTTACAGATACCGTAGCGGATACCGTCACTGGTGTTGCGGATACGGTGGTGGATACCATCAAGGATAATGAACTAACCACAGGTGTACTCAACGCAGGGACCTGGGTCGCAGATAACCAGGAGTTGTTGATCCAGTACGGGGTAAATATCCTGTCTGCACTGGTTATCCTGTTTATCGGTAATATCATTACCAAGAGCATCGCGAACGGCGTAGCGAAGATGCTGCGCAGGAAAGACATGGATGAAGCGGTCGTTGAGTTCTTGCACTCCCTCGTTCGCTATCTGCTATTTGTTATTGTGTTGATTGCCGCCCTTGGCCGTGTCGGCGTTCAGACAGCCTCAGTGGTTGCTGTGATCGGTGCCGCCGGTTTGGCCGTTGGCCTAGCTCTGCAAGGCTCGCTGTCAAACTTTGCTGCCGGTGTGCTGATTGTTGCCTTCCGTCCATTCAAGTCCGGTGACTTTGTCGAGATCGGCGGTGTATCTGGCTCGGTTGAGTCAATTCAGGTGTTTTCCACTATTTTGAACACCCCTGACAACAAGATGGTGGTGGTACCGAATGCATCTGTGATCGGTGGCCCGATCACCAACTATTCACGCCACAAAACCCGCCGTATTGATTACGTGATTGGTGTCTCGTACAAATCTGATCTGCAGAAGACCAAAGCGGTGCTGCAGCGCGTTGTGGCTGCCGAAGAGCGAGTTCTGAAAGATCCTGAGCCGACTATTGGTGTGGTGGCACTGGCGGATTCTTCGGTAAACTTTGTCGTCCGCCCTTGGGTCAATACGTCTGAATACTGGGCGGTGTACTTTGATCTGCTGCAGGCGATCAAGGAAGAGCTGGACAAAGAAGGTATTGAGATCCCATTCCCGCAAATGGATGTCCATCTCAATAAGATGCTCGACAAATAACACAAACAATAAATGGAGCCGCAAGGCTCCATTTTTTTTTTTTTTTATGGTGCGCCGAGCATGGCGTTGTTCTAGGAGGTGAAAGTCCTCTACGGGCTCAGTCGAGCGAGAACCGTTAGCCTATGCAAGGGTGTCCACCGTGAGGTGGGATCTGAAGGAAGCAAAC